>JAGYNS010000150.1 GCA_018399655.1 Campylobacterales bacterium | reverse complement strand
AAAAGCACTTTTTTATGGGAACAATACTCAATAGCCTCAATCAATCGTGCGATATATTTGATCCCATTGGTATCTTTAAAAACATAGTCGATGATATTTGGATATTTTTTATCCTCAAGAAGCCCCGATTCGATTTGGGAACTAAAGATAATCGTAGGGATACTGTAGGATTCTAAAAGCTCTAGGTTTTCTGTCCTACTTGCATCTGGAAGATTTAGGTTCGTAACCGCCATAAAAAACGAATCATTTTCAAGGTGTTTTTTTGACTCCTCTAAAGTGTGGGCTACCACTATCTCCATATCAAGCTCTTGACTCAATATAGTTTGAAACATTGAGATAATTAACTTTGAATTATCGATGATGATTATTTTTTTCATTATTTACTCTTTTTTTTTCATTATTTTTTTTCATTTCATAAGTGTAACATATAAATCTAAGGTAAATATGAGTAAAATATGAGGATTATGAGTTTTAGAGGAAAATATGATACAAAATAAACTACTAATCATAGAAGATGACATGGATGCGGCAAACTATTTGAAGCTTTATTTGGAAGATTGTAACTTTGAAGTTGAGACTTTTGAAACAGTAACCCAAAGCATCTCAAGTATAAAATTCAATCAATACTCTTTGATCCTTTTGGATATCAACCTTCCTGACTACGATGGTTTTGAAGTTTTGAGATTTATCAATAAGTACCATATCAATATCCCTGTTATTATTACCAGTGCTTATTCAAATAGAGAGTATAAACTTCAAGCTTTTAGGTTAGGAGCAAGTGATTATGTGTGTAAGCCTATAGACCCTGAAGAGCTAGAGCTAAGGATCTGGGTACACTTGAAAAATCAAACTCAACTGAAACAAATAGAAGAAAAAGTTTTCTCTATAGAAAATAATGCTATTTACTTTAATCAAAGAGTTTTACAACTTACAAAAATAGAGTTTGAGATCCTATCATATCTTATAAAAAATAGAGAAAAAACCATCCCTAGAAGTAAGCTTTTACAATATCTTTCAGCAAAAAGCCAAAATAACCGTTCTTTAGATTATCATATAAAAAATATACGAGAAAAAATTGATGACAATGGCTCAAATCCAAAATACCTCATAACAGAATATGGGATAGGGTATAAACTTATTTTTTAAAGCAATTGAAAAAATTAAGAGATATCTTGTATCTTTTTTGATAGTATACCCCATGAAAAAAACAATCCTTATTTTATTTTTATTTATTCTACAAGTTGTAAACGCCAATTCAACTTCTAAAACCATTCTGTTTTTAGGAGATTCCCTTACTGAGGGGTTAGGGGTAACTAAAGAGCAAGCGTATCCCCACTTGGTTGAAACGATGATTAAAGCCAAACTTGATAAAAAGATCAAGGTTATCAATGGAGGTGTAAGTGGCTCTACTACCAGTGACGCACTTGCTAGACTTCAATGGTATCTTAAACAAAAGCCCGATATAGTTTTCATAGCCCTTGGGACAAATGATGGATTAAGAGGTTTAAATCTAAAGCAAACCCAAGAAAATTTAGAAGAGATCATCACTCATGCCAAAAATTCAAACGCAAAAGTGCTTTTAAGCGGTATGCTTCTTCCTCCAAATTATGGTTTAGACTACACGCAAGCGTTTCAAAAGATATATGAAAAGATCAAAGAGAAACATAGCCTTGCATATCTTCCTTTTTTACTTCAAGATGTGGCAGGAGTAAAAGAGCTTAATCAAGCCGATGGGATCCACCCAAATGCCAAAGGGCATCAACAAATAGCCCAAACGGTTTTTAACTTTCTAAAGGATGAAATATAATGCTACAACTACAATCACTCAAAAAATCGTACTCTCAAGGTTCACACACTGTTGAGATATTTGAAGATCTCAATTTTGAACTACACAAAGGGGAAAAAGTAGCCATCATGGGAAAATCAGGAAGCGGAAAATCAACACTTCTTTCCCTTATCTCAGGGATTATTAAACCAAATCAGGGGGATATAGTTCTTGATGGGGTTTCTTATAAAAATATGAGTGAAAGCCAAATCAATGACTTTAGAGCCACCCATATTGGTTTTGTGTTTCAAAATTTTCATCTGGTTTCCTACTTAAATGCTTTGGAAAATGTGATGCTTCCTGCTAAAGTGTGTGGGATAGAAAACCCAAGAACAAAAGCACAAGAGCTTTTGAAAAGTGTAGGATTAGAGCATAGAATCGACCACCTCCCCTCACAACTAAGTGGTGGAGAGAAACAACGCGTCGCAATAGCCAGAGCTTTGATTCACAATCCTAAAATCATCTTAGCCGATGAGCCAAGTGGGAACTTAGATGATGAAACAGGCGATGCGGTTATGAATACACTTTTTGAACTTATAGAGAAAAACAACACCTCACTGATCTTAGTCACCCACTCAAAAGAGGTAGCCAATCGCTGTGAGACAACCTATAAACTAGCTTTGGGACAACTGCTTCCATGCTAGTACCCAGTCTTGTTTTCAGTGCATTAAAGAGTTCAAAATCTTTTAGCCTTATTTTTATACTCAATTTTTGTTTAGCGATTGCCTCGCTTTCCTATTTGCAATTTTTTAAAAGCAGCATCGACAGCTCTTTGGATGCAAAAGCGAAAAACCTCCTTGGAGCAGATCTTGTGATCTCATCACGATTTCCTATAAGTGATGATCAAATTAAAGATATCAAAAACAAACTCCCTGCAATAAAGAGTTTCAATGAGGGGATATCTACAGTGAGTATGGTCGCTTCTTCTAAAAGAGCTAGACTCATGGAACTTGTCAAAATAGAAAAAGGGTTTCCTTACTATGGAGGGCTTACTTTTAAAGACAATTCACACTATCCAAATGAACAAACATTGCCAAAAGAAAATGAAGTGTGGGTCTATGAAGAGGTTTTAGACCTCCTTGGATTACAGCGTGGGGATGATCTAAAAATCGGAAGCCACAGCTACACCATCACAAAAATCATCACAAAAGACTCCTCTGAAAATGTAAGCTTCAGTGGCTTTATGCCAAAAATCTATCTAAGCGATCAAGCACTTCAAAGAAGCGAACTTTTACAGTTTGGCTCCACAGCTAGATACAAGCTAAACTTTTTATTTCAAGAGAATTTGAGCAATGACCAACTTGAAACACTTGAAAATCAACTAGAAGAGCAAATCGATAGAAACTTAAGGGTGCTTTCACCTAATGATGGAAGAGACAGACTTTTACAAGTGTTGAATTTCTTGACCAACTTTTTATCTTTGGTCTCTTTAATCTCTTTCTTTTTGGGACTTGTGGGGCTTATCTATCTTTACTCAGGCTATTTAAGAAAACACCAAAACGATATCACGGTATTGAGTGATTTGGGATTGAGCAAAAAAAGTTTGATATTGACCTATCTGGGCCATTTGTTTGTGCTGATTTTTATTGCAAGTGTGATTGTCTTTGCTTTTATAGCATTTACAGCTAGGTTTATAGGGCCTTTTATCCAACAATATATCGATTTTAGTTTTGATTTTTCACTTGATTATTCCTTTTTTTTCCAATCTGCTATGATACTTTTTGTCTTGAGTTTAAGTATTGGATTGCCTTTGATACTGCCACTGGTACAAAGAGAAAAAAGAGGTTTTTTCAAAACAGTTCTTAGCTTTACCCCTTTTGTTGGGTTTTTACTACTTTTATCCCACTTTGTAACC
>JAGYNS010000015.1 GCA_018399655.1 Campylobacterales bacterium | reverse complement strand
CTGGGCTTTACAATAGAAAATTCTTAGATGAACACTTAAGCAAGCTGATCCCTCAAGCAATGAGAGAGAAAATAAATATCGGGGTTCTTATGCTTGATATGGATCATTTTAAAGCGGTTAATGATGAATATGGGCATGATGTAGGGGATATGGTGCTCAAAGAGCTAGGTCGAATCCTAAATGAAAATGTGAGAGAGTCTGATATTGTAGTTCGTTATGGTGGAGAGGAGTTTGTTGTGCTCCTTGTTGGAGTAAATGACGATAAGAGAGCTTTAGAAGTTGCGAATAAGCTAAGGACAAAAGTGAGTCAAAATGAGATCAATATCTACGCAGGTAATAAACTACAAAAAACTATTAGTATAGGACTTTCTATGTTCCCACAAGATTCTACAAACTTTGATATTGTGATGAAAAATGCAGATATCGCGTTATATGATGCCAAGTCAAAAGGTCGAGATAAAGCTGTAAGATGGAAAGAGAAAGTAGAAGTGGAGTTATTTTAAAAGTAGGAGTATCCTACTTTTAAATAAATGAAGCGATAATATCTCCCATTTGTGAACAATTAACTTTTTGTTTGCAATCATATGCACTTAAATCACCTGTTCGGTATCCTTCACTCATCGCTTTTTTTATAGCAGCATCAATTGCATCTGCAGCTTTTTCTTCATCTAAAGAGTATCGAAGCATCATACTTGCACTAGAAATTGTAGCAATTGGATTTGCGATCCCCTGCCCTGCTATATCTGGAGCTGAGCCATGAATTGGCTCGTAAACTGCTGTTTTCTCTCCAGTTGAAGCTGACGGTAAAAGTCCAATAGATCCACTTAGCATACTTGCTTCATCACTTAAGATATCTCCAAAGATATTTCCCGTAAGGATCACATCAAATTGTCTAGGATTAGCAATAAGCTGCATAGCACAGTTATCTACATACATATGTGAAAGCTCCACTTCTGGGTATTGTGAAGAGATTTTAATCACAGTATCTCTCCATAGCTGAGACACATCAAGAACATTAGCTTTATCAACTGAACATACTCTTTTGTCTCTTTTCATAGCTAGTTTAAATGCAACATGGGCAATTCTTTCAATTTCAGGAACAGTATAGACCATAGTGTTCCACCCTTTCGTTTCATCCTTCCCTTTTGGCTCCCCAAAATAGATACCACCAATAAGCTCTCTTACAACCATAATATCAACCCCTCGTATAACCTCAGGCTTTAATGAGCTTGCATCAACTAGTTCATCATATACAACTGCTGGTCGAAGGTTTGCAAATACCCCCATGCTTTTTCTAAACTTTAAAAGTCCAGACTCAGGTCTTTTCTCTCTTGGAAGATTATCCCATTTTGGTCCACCAATTGCCCCAAAAAGACACGCGTCACTTGCTAGTACTCCATCTACTGTTTCTTGCGGAAGTGGGTCACCTGTTGCATCAATAGCGGCTCCACCCATAAGATACTCTTTATAATTAAATTGAATATCAAATTTTTTCCCAACAGCATCCAATACCTTTACCGCTTCATCAACAATCTCTACACCTATCCCATCACCTTTGATAAGTGAAATATTATAATTTACCATTTGCTTCCTTTTTTGCAAAATTCATCAATCCACCATCTGCTAAAAGCTCTTGCATAAATGGAGGAATTGGGGTAAAGTTATAAGTTTTATTCGTATCTATATTTTCAATAGTTCCCCCATCTAAATCAACACTCACTAGCTCACCCTCTTTGATCTCTTTAGCATCTCCTAGTTCAAAAATAGGTAACCCCATATTAAAAGCATTTCTATAAAATATTCGTGCAAAACTAGGAGCTATAACCGCTGCAACTCCCGCTGCTTTTAAAGCAATTGGGGCATGCTCACGACTACTTCCACATCCAAAATTTTCCCCAGCAACTATAATATCTCCAGGCTGTACTTTTTTAGCAAATTGTGGATCTGCATCTTCCATAACAAACTGTGCTAAATGGTGTGGATCACTACTGTTTAAATATCGTGCTGCAATGATCAAATCTGTATCAATATTGTCACCAAAATTCCAAACTTTTCCAGTAATTTTGTTCATATATTTTGTTCCCTTTTATTCTAAAATAGTGTACATTTTACCAAAAAAAGATTAATTAAGAGATTAATTAATCATATCTTTAACATATTTTGGATAAAATCTGAGCCTTTATAAAGAAACTAAAATGGATACAGGTCTAATGGCAGCAAAAACAAAAGATATAAACAAAACAATAGAAAAAATTTTTAAAGAGAATAAAGATAGTACTTTAACTCATGAAAGACTCATACAGTTATTTCCTAAAGCACCAACAAGTGGAAATATAAAAAAAATAATAGCACAAAAGCAACTTTTTAATGTTGATCTTATGAGTTCAAAAGAGCACGCAAAACGCCTAAATGCTCTTGAATATAAGAAAAAAGAGGATGCACGAATCAAGCGTCAAGAGAACCCAGATGCTGAGGAATTTGATCTTTTAAAATCAAAAGAGCTTCTAGAGTGGTCCCGTTCTGATTCCCCTGTTCGTATGTATTTACGGGAGATGGGAAAAGTACCTCTTTTAACAAAAGAAGAAGAGATCGAAATCTCTCAAAATATGGAAAAAGGTGAAAACACCATATTAGATGCGATTTGTTCCGTTCCATATTTGATAGATTTTATTTTAGAGTATAAAGAGCCTTTAGTTAATCGTGAAAGAAAAGTCAAAGAGCTTTTTAAAAACTTTGATGACGATGAAGCAGATACTGATGAAGATCTTGATACAGAAGATGATATAGAAGAGGATATTATCCCTGAAGAGGAAGAGACAGAAGAGGATAAACTTAACGCAAAAGATAAAAAAATAGATAAAAGAGCTAAAAAAATCATCGAAGACTTTAAAATGCTTGAGAAAGCAAAAAAAGATTGGCTGAAATTTATTGCAAAAGAGACAGCAAAAAGTGATGATGAAGCAGATATCTTACTTTTTGATCTTCAATGTGCTTTTAAGAAAAATGCGATTAAAGAAGCACTTATTGAATTAGGTCCTACAAGTAAACTAATAGCTGAGATTGTAAAAGCGATGGAGACATCATTAAATAGTACTGATGGATTTGAAACAGAGCTTAAAAGACTTGAGTACAAACTTCCATTATTCAATGAGACGCTTCTTGAGAACCATAGAAAAATACTTGATAAGATTCTTACACTATCAAAAACAGACATTATAGGGATGGTTCCTGAAGCTACTATGGTATCTACTTATATGGAGATCAAAAAGATCTACCAAACAGCGGAAGCTAGTAAAGGGGGATTTGATCTTGAAGAGGAAGAACTCAAAGATGTTTTAGGGCAAATCAAACTTGGGAAAAAGATCACAGATGAAGCAAAAAATCGTATGGCAAAGTCAAACTTACGACTTGTAGTATCTATTGCAAAAAGATACACCAATAGAGGATTGCCATTTTTAGACTTGATCCAAGAGGGAAATATAGGTCTTATGAAAGCAGTTGATAAATTTGAATATAAAAAAGGGTACAAATTTTCAACTTATGCTACATGGTGGATTCGACAAGCGATCAGTAGAGCGATTGCCGATCAAGCACGAACTATAAGAATCCCTATCCATATGATAGAAACAATTAATCGTATCAATAAAATTATCCGAAAAGGGATCCAAGAAACTGGAAAAGAGCCTGATGTAGATTTTATCGCAAAAGAGGTAGGACTTAGTGTTGATAAAGTAAAACAGGTAATTAAGATCACAAAAGAACCTGTTTCACTTGACGCTCCAATAGGAAGTGAAGATGATGGAAAATTTGGGGACTTCGTAGCAGATACTGCGGCTCCAACACCTGTTGAAAATATTATGCATGATGATCTTTTAGGGCAAATTGATCAGATCCTAGGACAACTCAATGAAAGGGAACAAGCTGTAGTAAGAATGCGATTTGGATTACTTGAAGATAGAAGTGATAGAACGCTTGAAGAGATTGGTAATACTTTAAGTGTTACACGAGAGCGTGTAAGACAAATAGAATCAAGTGCTATTAAAAAACTCAAACATCCAAAAGTTGGACGAAATCTTAAAAACTATGTAGAAAGCTAAAGAGTTAAAAAACTCATACAAAGATTTTATCTTTGTATGAGTTCACTCTCTTTTTTCTTTCTTTTTGCTTTCATAATCGCACTTGCAAGTTTTCTCATATCCTCTGTAGTATCAAGTTCATCCATAATCTCAAGCCCCAATAAAGTCTCAAGACAATCTTCTAAAGTAACTATACCCTCTGTTTGATCATAACTATCTGTTACAATCAAAAGATGCCCTTTTGCTTTTGTAAAACTACTTAATGCTTTAAGCACTGGAATATTCTCATTGATACTTTCCACATTGGACATTATTGTCTCAATGGTTACATTTGGGTTTTTTATTGCGTGTTTAAAGATTTTCTTTGTAAGAACTACACCCACAATATTATCGATACTACTATCGTATACAGGAACCCTTGAAAACTTGTATGTTCTTTTGTCATCTAAAAGATCTTGAATTAAAGTATCTTTTTGAACTGCAAACATCACACTTCTAGGGGTCAATATATCTTTTATCTTTTTCTCTTTAAGCTTCAAAGTGTTTTCAATGATCTCAGTTTCCATCTCATTGACCTCTTCACTTAAAAAAGCAGTGTGTATCAACTCTTCTCTTGATACTGTTTCACCCCCACCTTTTTTATTGATTTTTTGAGTCAAAAACAGTGTCATCAAAATAATCGGATAGGTAAGAATAATAAACACATTGATAATTCTAGCCGCCGCTGGAGCTAATTGCTTCCAATAGATCGCCCCAATAGTTTTTGGGATAATCTCTGCAAAAAATAAAATACAAAAAGTAAGAACAATTGAAACCACAAGTACCAAAGTACTATCGTTGTCAAATATCCTTTGTGCTTGTACACCAATAGCAGTAGCACCTAGCGTATTTGCAAAAGTATTCAGTATAAGGATAGATGAGATAGATTTATCAACATCTTTTTTTAGATTTCGAAGAAGCTTACCAGCTGTTGGATTACTTTGCTCTAACACTCCGATATAACTTGTATTGGTTGAAAGGAGGATTGACTCCATCATGGAACACAAAAATGAGACACCTATAACTAAAACAAACAAAAAGATTAAATATTCCATAATATATAACCTTTTAAACTTTCTACATCTTTTTCTAAGGGGCTAAAGAAGCCCTGGGGGGAATGACCGTCCAAGTAAATACTCCATTTTTTTAAATTTTCACTGTGATTATATCAAATTTTGTCGATTTTTTTCTTAAAATTACTTTAAAATACTTTTCCTATAGAGCTTACCACTTTTCCTAATATATTAATATCATTTTTAAGAACTATTTGGGCAGGATACTCTTTATTATCAGATATCACATCAAGCCCACCATCTACCCTTTTTTGGATCCGTTTTACAAACAGTCCATTTTCATTGACAAACGCATAGATTCCATCTTTTGATGGGTCATTTTTTGTTTTATCTATAAATATGATATTGCCATTATTGAGTGTTGGTTCCATACTATCCCCTGTGACATTGATCGCTTCAATATTTTTAAGGTTATCTGCTCCACCTATTATATTGATAAAAAAATCAGGCATCTCAAGCTTTTCAAACTCCTCTTCATCTTCATACGCCCCTCCTCCAGCACTTACGCGAATACTTGGATAGTATCTATCTATCGGTACTATCTACCAAAACTACTTGGGTCTTGAACTATATAAAAGCCAATTTATAGATATCTTTTTTTAAAGCACAAAAAAATCTAATATATTGGAGAATGGAACACTATTTCTTTTTTTCATTGTGGCAAAATTGACACTAGTAAGCTCAAGTGCATTCGTATCTCTTATCAAAAAATTTTTCCAGATCCTTTTTCATGATAATACATCGCAGTTTTTCTATAATTTCACTGATATTTAACATTTTTACCCCTTTTTATGAAATTATAAACTATTTGCAAGAAAAGTCAAATTTAAATTGCAAATTGCAATATTTTTTAATTTTTTAATTTTATGCAATGATTTTAAAAATATTAATTAAAGGAAATTTTATGAAAATAAACTTAAAAATAATGAGTAAAAAAGTGGATTTATTTATCTATAAATTTGTGTGAAGTGTTACTATAAAAGATTATTTCCAAAATAAAATGAGATTCAAGCTATATTAAATAATTACTAAAGCAAGATTAATATAAAATACAGAAATTTTAATTTTTAGATAACAATTGAGTTACTAAAATGAAATGGGGTACATTTATGGAAGAAGTAAATTTAGTCACAGAAGCCTTAAAGTTTATGGCACTTGGTATGGGTATAGTATTTCTATTTTTATTTATAATGATATTAGTACTAAAAAGCTCAAGCATCTCTTATCCAAGATTTTTCCTGAAACCTAAAGAGGAACTCTCCCAGTGGAAACCTCAAGTTATAGGGAAAAGTAGAAAAGATACAATAGCAGCGATCAGTGCTGCAATAATACACTACAATAATCAAAAAGGTTAATAATGTCAAAAAATATATTGATATAATGGACACAACTTTTAGAGATGGGTTTCAATCTGTCTTTGGGGGAAGAGTTCTTATGAACGATTTTTTACCCGCGGTTCGCTGCTTCAGATGCGGGTATAAAACATTTTTTGAGTTTGGTGGGGGTGCTAGATTTCAATCTCTGTATTTCTATCTCAAAGAGGATGTGTTGAGATGATGGATAAGTTTAGAGTGTTGGACCTGATGCAAATCTTCAAACGCTAGCAGAGGTATCAATACTGTAATGTTAGATACAGGGAGTAGAGATCTTATCGATTTACACGCAAAACTTTTTGCAAAACATGGAACAACTACCATTAGAAATTTTGATGCTTTAAAATGATGTACACAATTTAGAATATTACACAATGTATTAAAAAACATGGTTTAAAAAAAACATGAAGCAGTGGTTACTATGATGGATTTACCACCAGGTTGTCAAGGGGCCATGATGCGCTTTTTATGAAAATACTTTAAGAAAATAATCGATAGCGGTTTACCATACGATTCAATTTGTTTTAAAGATGCTAGCGGGACTGCCAACCCACGAAAAGTATATGATACTATCAAAAATGGCTAGAAAAACTACTTGTGTGATGTCCATATCAGACTCCATACCCATGAAACAGCTGGAGTGAGTGTAGCAGCTATTTAGCGGCACTTGAAGCGGGTGTAGATGGGATTGATTTGGCAAACTCCCCTGTGGTGGAACAAGTCAACCAGATATATTAACTATGATACATGCGACCAAAGGAGTAACTTTGATTTAGGGGGATTAAGTATTGATAATATTTTAAAATACCAAGAGGTTTTAAAAGATTGTTTACAAGATTATTTTATCCCACCTGAAGCTACTCAAGTTTCTGAACCATTTCACCAATGCCAGGGGGCTTTAACTGCCAACACCCAAATGATGCGTGATAGTGGAACACTAGATAAGTTTCCTGAGGTTATTAAAGCGATGCAGGAGGTGGTAGAAAAGGTGGCTATGGAACATCGGTTACACCTGTTTCACAATTTTATTGGCAACAAGCCTATGCAAATGTGATGTTTGGACCTTGAAACAAATAGCTATGTGGAAAGATACTAGGATACTTTGGAAAAACTCCAGTAGAACCAGACCCAACCATAGTAAAATTAGCAAGTGAAAAACTTAAACTTGAACCAACCGAAGAGAACCCATTAGATATAGCTGATAGAGATGTTACAAAATCTATTGCTGCATGGAAAGAGCGATTGGAGATTGAGGGTTTAGAGACAACGGAAGAGAATATATTTATTGCGGCTGCTTGTGATGAAAAAGGGATATCGTTTTTAAAAGGTGAGTCACCTTTAAGTGTAAGAAAAACAGATAGTTGTGACAATATGACATGTGAAACAAAAAGTAATAACAAGGGAGAAACTCAAATGGCAGATGGAAACTATACAGTAGTTGTAGATGGGAAAAAATTTAGCGTACAAGTAGCCGAAGGGGAAGCAGATATTCAAGTTGCAGCTCCAGCTGAGACACCTGCAACTCCTACTCCAGCACCAAGTGCTGGAACTGGAACAGAAGTGGGTGCAACAGTAAGTGGAAATGTATGGAAAATTTTAGTAAATGTTGGAGATAAAGTTGAAAAAGGTCAAGTGATCTCAATCCTTGAAGCGATGAAAATGGAGATAGATATAGAGTCTCCTGTAGCTGGAACAGTCCAATCAATTGCTGTAAAACCAAATGATGCAGTTAATGAGGGTCAAACCATAGCTGTTATAGGCTAATGAACCAACAAAATCTGGAGAATAATATAATGAATAAAAAACTACTCTTGGTTGTCTTTATTGCCTTTATTTCACTTTTTAGCTTATCTGCAAATGCAGCATCAGCACCAAGTGAATCAGCTGTTGCTGAGCAAAGTGTAGAGTATGAACCAAAAAGTTTCACTGAGCTTTTAGCATCATTTTACAAAACTACAGGGATAAATGCACTCATTAGTCCAAGTGATGATGTGATGACAGATGAACCACACGCCCAAGATGCAAGACCTATGACAAGTTTTGAGCAAACATGGGGTAGGATTATTATGTTTATCATAGTGTTTGTACTCTTTTATTTGGCCATAGCCAAAGGGTTTGAGCCACTTCTACTTTTACCAATCGCTTTTGGAGGTTTTCTAGCTAATATCCCTTTAGCTGGAATTGGAGCAGAAGATGGGATGCTTGGTATTATTTATAATATGGGTATTGCCAATGGGTTCTTTCCTTTGCTTATTTTTATGGGAGTTGGTGCAATGACAGATTTTGGACCACTTCTTGCGAATCCTAAAACAGCTATTTTAGGGGGAGCGGCTCAATTTGGTATCTTTGGATCACTTGTAGGAGCGGTTGCTATTGGATTTAGTTTACAAGATGCAAGTGCAATATCAATTATTGGTGGAGCAGATGGTCCTACTTCAATCTTTATTGCAAATGCGTTAGCCCCACATCTTTTAGGTGCAATTGCTGTTGCAGCATATTCTTACATGGCTTTAGTTCCTGTTATTCAACCTCCTATTATGAAGGCTCTTACTACAGTTGAAGAGAGAAAAATCAAAATGCCACCTTTAAGAAAAGTGCATAAATTAGAAAAGCTTTTCTTGCCATTACTGATTTTAACTTTAGCAATGCTATTATTACCTGAGGCAGCACCACTTATTGGAGCATTTGCACTAGGAAATTTTGCAAAACAATCTGGAGTGGTAGATAGACTTAGTGATACGATGCAAAATGCTTTGATCAATATCGTCACAATCTTTTTAGGTCTAGGTGTTGGAAGTAAATTGGCTGCTGATAAATTTTTAGTATTAGATACTATGGGAATTATGGCTATTGGACTTATTGCATTTGCTGCTGGAACTGCTGCTGGAGTTATTATGGCTAAAATCATGAATAAGTTTTCTAGTAAAGAGAACCAGATCAATCCTCTTATAGGAGCAGCAGGTGTAAGTGCTGTACCTATGTCAGCAAGAGTTGTAAGTAAAGTGGGTCAAGAGTATGACAAGTCAAATGTATTATTGATGCATGCTATGGGACCAAATGTTGCAGGAGTTATCGGTTCGGCCGTTGCTGCTGGGGTGTTATTATCAATATTTAAATAAATATATACAATAGGTTAAAAAATGGAAGAGATCAAAAACTCAATCGGATTACAAAATGTAGGTTCTATCATAAGAAACTTAGATAGAGAAAATCTTATCAATATGGCAATAGATCATGATGGAGCTGTTGTTGCTAACAATGGTGCAACTATCATTGAAACTGGTATTTTTACTGGAAGAAGCCCAAAAGATAAATACTTTGTGAACCAAGATCCATCAAATAAATATATCGCATGGGGAGATGTAAACCAATCCCTTTCAAAGGAGCTTTGGGACGATCTTTTAAGCAAAGCAAAAAAACAATTAAGCAACAAAGATATGCTTTATGTTTCAGATGTATACTGTGGTGCAAGTAAAGGGAGTCGAAAATCTATTCGATTTGTTACTGAGATTGCATGGCAAGCTCACTTCATAGACAATATGTTCATTATGCCAACTTTTAATGAGCTTGATGGATTCGAGCCAGATTTTACTGTGTATAATGCATGTAAAACGACCAATGAAGACTGGAAAGAACAAGGTTTAAATTCAGAAGTTTTTGTGGTATTTAATATCGAAGAAAAAACAGCTATTATTGGTGGAACTTGGTACGCAGGTGAGATGAAAAAAGGGATTTTTTCGATGATGAACTACTGGCTACCACTTGAAGGGAAGCTTCCTATGCATTGTTCTGCTAATGTTGGAAAAGATGATGATGTTGCACTCTTTTTTGGACTCAGCGGGACTGGAAAAACAACACTTTCGACTGATCCAAATCGAGCATTAATTGGTGATGATGAGCATGGATGGGATGATGATGGTGTATTCAATTTTGAAGGTGGTTGCTATGCAAAAGTGATCAATCTTGACCCATCAGCAGAGCCTGAAATCTATGGTGCTATCAAAAGGGGAGCAATCCTTGAAAATGTAGGATATGATGAAGATGATGGGGATGCATTATGTGTAGAGGTTGATTACTCTTGTAATAAAAAAACAGAAAATACAAGGGTTTCTTATCCAATTAACCATATCGAAAATATCAAAGAGGATATGCAAGCAGGTCATCCTCAAAACATCATCTTCTTAAGTGCAGATGCTTTTGGTGTTCTTCCTCCTGTATCAAAGCTTACCAAAGAGCAAGCGATGTACTATTTTTTAAGTGGATATACTGCAAAAGTTGCAGGAACTGAAAGAGGTGTAAATGAGCCACAAGCCACTTTTAGTGCTTGTTTTGGTGAAGCATTTTTACCACTTCATCCAACCGTATATGCAAAACTACTAGGTGAAAAGATTGATAAACATGGTGCAAATGTATATCTTGTAAATACTGGATGGACAGGTGGTGCTTATGGCACAGGAAAGCGAATGAGTATAAAAAATACAAGAGCGTGTATCAATGGTATTTTAAATGGAAAAATAAATGATAGTGAATTTGAAACTACAAAAATATTTAATCTTGCTATCCCTAAAACTTTAGAGGGTGTTGATACAGAGGTACTTAACCCTAGAAACACTTGGGATGATAAAAATGCTTATGATACTCAAGCTAAAGAGCTTGCACAAATGTATATAAAAAACTTCAGAAAATATCTTGATAACTCAAGTGATGAATCATTTGATTTTACAGCAGCTGGACCTCAAGTTTAATCGATAATTCTATTATAACCTATTGAAAAAGGGAGCTTCTAGCTTCCTTTTTTTATTGAGATAAACTAACATTTTTTTACTACTAAATCAAACAAAATAAGATATACTAACACAAAGGATTGTTGATGACAAAATTAGAATTTTTAGAAGAGATTAAAAATAATTGTAGTGAAATACTTTATATGAGTACGAAACATATGTATGACAAAATTTTTAAAGATGATGAGATGCTAGATGAGGAAAAAAATAAAGAGTTTTTAACAAATTATAAAAACTATCATCTTTATCTCAATGATTATGCAGGAACAATTTATAGTCGATATGCATCAAGTGTCAATGCTTTGTATATAGAGATGTGTGAGTATCTTGGTGTAGAGATTGACAATAAATATACTCTAGAACACACTATTTTAAAACTTGAAAAACAAACTCCTAGTTTGCTTTTAGGACTTACTGATCCAGATATACAGCTACAAACAATTCAGCACTTTGATGAGAGACTTGAAGCTATTGATCAATCAACACACTACAACAATAATCTTCAAGAGTTTGAGCCTCGTGTAGAAAAATTAAAACAAAATATTGCTCTAGTAAAAAACGCTTTGCAGCTACAATAAAAATATTTTAACATTAGATTTGATATAATCATCAATATAAAATTTAACAGCAAAGATATCTTATGAATGAAATAATCGAATCTATAAAACAATCTACTATTGAAATAAAAAATATAATTGTTAAAGGTGACACTGGGAAAAGTGAACAGCAAAACTCAACAGGTGATACACAACTAAAACTTGATATTGCAAGCGATAGAGTTATTGAAAACAATTTCAAAAAATTAGCCTCTATCAAGCAAATAGTAAGTGAAGAGCAAGACTATATTATCGATATAAATGAAAATGGAAAATATCTAATAGCTTATGATCCACTTGATGGAAGCTCATTAGTAGATGTAAACCTTTCTGTTGGCTCTATTTATGGTATCTATGAAAAAAGTTTTGAAGGTCAAAATATCATAGGGGCAGTGTATGTAGTATTTGGACCTAGAGTAGAGATGGTCGTATGTGATGGGAAAAGTGTTAAGCTTTATAGAATGGATGAGAATAAAAACTTCAATTTTACTCAAGATTTAACAATGAACAAAAAAGGAACTATTAGCTCACCTGGTTCTACACAACAGTGTTGGTATGACAATCACAGAACAATGATAAATACAATGTTTCAAGAGGGATATGAGCTTTCATATAGTGGTGGGATGGTGCCTGATTTACACCATGTACTACTAAGAGGTGGTGGGCTCTTTTCTTATCCAGGTGCAAGTGACAAACCAAATGGAAAACTAAGACAGCTCTTTGAAGTGTTTCCGTTTGCTTTTATTTTTGAAACAGCAGGTGGTGCCTCAAGTGATGGGTCACAAAGTGCCTTAAAGATAAAAACTACCCATATTCATGATACCAGCCCATGTTTTTTAGGAAGTAGTGATGAGATCGATATGGTACATCAGTACTATAAACAATCATGAGTCAGCTTCCACCAAAAGATAAATGGCAAGAGCTTTTAGATAAAGAGCTTGAAAAACTTACACTGTGCCAACAATCAAAAAATGTAGATTCTTGTATGAAATGTCAAAGCATCTTAGAGTGTGAGATTCGTGACATCTATGTAAAAGCTGTTTATGAAAGTATGAACAAAGGATCAGGTGGTGGATTTGAATTCTAATCAAAACTTTTTACCAAGCCCTTGTTTTGTATGTGAAGAGGAGCTTTTAGAAAAAAATCTTCAACTATTACAAAAAGTACAAAACGAAGCAGATGTAAAAATCCTCTTAGCATTGAAAGGATTTTCTCTATTTAGCACTTTTGATCTTTGTAGAGAGTATCTTCAAGGATGTTGTGCAAGTGGGCTCAATGAAGCAATACTTGCAAAAGAGGAGTTTAAAAAAGAGGTACATACCTACTCCCCTGCTTTTAAGCCAAATGAGTTTGAAAAAATAACACAAATCTCAAACCATATCGTTTTTAATTCATTTAATCAATTAGAAACATACAAAGATCAAATAAAACCTCACAACTCTATAGGTCTTAGAATCAATCCTGAAGTCTCAACTGTAGAGGTAGATCTTTATAACCCTTGTAGTCCATATAGTAGACTAGGTATTACTAAAAGTGAATTTGAAAAGAACTTCACACTTCACACTTCACACTTAGCACTTATTGAGGGTCTCCATTTTCACGCACTATGTGAGCAAAATGTAGATGCCTTAGAAGCTGTTTTAGAAAAATTTGAAAAAAATTTTAGTCACTACTTTAACCAATTGGAGTGGATAAATTTTGGTGGAGGACACCATATCACACGAAAAGATTATGATGTTGATGCTCTTATTGCATTATTAAAAGCATTTAAAAGCAGATACCCACACCTTCAAATATATCTCGAACCAGGAGAAGCGATAGGTTGGCAAACAGGATACTTAGAAGCTACTGTTTTAGATATTGTCCAAAATGGTATGCAAATAGCGATCCTTGATACAAGTGCTGAGTGTCATATGCCTGATACTTTAGCAATGCCCTATCGTGCTGAAATTAGAGGTGCTAGCTTGCCAAATGAAAAACCTTACACTTATCGTTTAGGAGGTAATACTTGCCTTGCTGGAGATATTATAGGAGATTATTCATTTGACACTCCACTTCAAATTGGTGATAAAATCATTTTAGAAGATATGATCCACTACACTATGGTTAAAACTACCACATTTAATGGGATCAATCTGCCCAGCATTGCTATAAAAAGAAAAGATGGAACGATTGAGATTGTTCGTAAATATGGATATGAAAGTTATAAAGATAGACTTTCATAAAACTTTTTTTAAATAGGGTCTAAATAGACAGTATATCCATCGACTAAGCCATCGTGATTATAAAAAGCGGTCATAGTAAGATCACAATTGATGGTTCGTTGGTCCCCTATTTTTTTAAACCCATACATAGCTGTGACCGTTTTTTTGGTATGTATCGCTTTAAGCATAAGCTTTTGAAAACTCTCTTGGGTACAATTTTCACAACGAATAGTGTTGATATCTTTTCCTATAATCTCATCTTTTGAGAAATCGAAAAATCGAAAAAACTTATTAGAACCATCAATGATAAGCCCATTTTTATCTATTTTGAACTTTATCACAAGATTATCTACTACAGCTTGAAGATAAGTATTTTCAACCTCAAGGCGTTCTGCTTTTGCACTAAGATTTGAAGTTTTATCTTCATCTTGGGCCCTTTTTTCCATAAGCTTTCTTGTTAAAATTTCCATATTGTTAAGACGACGATACTTTTGTACCAAATCTACAATACTCACTGTGAGCTCTTTTATTTGCAAAGGTTTTGGCATATATTTATCAACATTGATATCCATAGCATTCATAAGATATTTTGATTCTGTATGAGCGGTTGTCACAATGGTAGGTATTTGAGATTTGATCGTATTGATTTTTTCAATCATCTCCAAACCATTCATATTTGGCATATTGATATCTGAAACAACAATATCTATTTGATCTTTATATTCATTAAAAAACTTTAGACCCTCAACTCCATCACAACCAACAAAAGTTTTTTTAAAAATTTTATTCATCACTGAGTAAGTTTGCTCCCTTACGATGTCATCATCCTCTACATATAAAACTGTAATTGTTTTTAACTCTTTCGTATCAAGTTTCATATCAATCCTTTCTATTAAACAAAGAGAGTTGCTCATCACTATTTTGTGGGGTTAATCGAAATAGCTCATAACTTTGCTGTAGCGATTCTCCCTCTAGCAGTTCTTTGATATACCCATTGGCCAACAAATAGGGTTCTATCGCCTCTTCTATCGTCCCCTCATCTTCACTTAAAGCAGCTGCCATGGTACTTAAAAACCCATCGGTCTGCCTTTTATTTGAAAGGAGCAATTCAAGTAGCTTTTAAATCCATCTCATCAAACCCTTTATCGTTTATCCCCAATTCATCAAGGGCATATTTACATCTATGAAGTTCGATACTATTTTCATCCTCAACATCAGCAAATACGCACCCTTTTAAAAGTCGCAATGCAACCCTTGGGGTACTACCTCGACTTCTTCTGGCTATCTCAAAACTTGCCTCTTTTTAGCCTCTTTTTTTAAGCTTGGTTGATGCAATAGAAAAACTATCTTTGAAAGTTCTAAATCATTATAAAATTGGTCGAAATGCATCCCAAATCTATCTCTTAATGGATTACTTAAGACCCAAGCTTGGTTGTCGCCCCAATAAGGGTAAATTTTGGCAAATCTATTTGCACTGTTTGAAGCTGCACCACTTCCTATAATAATATCAAGGCGGAAATCTTCCATCGCAGGATATAAAATTTCCCTCAAGAGCAGGGCTGAGTCTATGTATCTCATCAATAAATAGTATATCCTCCCCTCTAGATTAGTCAAGATAGCCGCTAACAATTTTTTTCTATCGTAGGTGCCGCGGTTACTTTCATTGATTCCATCTGATTGGCAATAATATGGCTTAAAGTTGTTTTCCCTAAACCTTATAATTCAAACAACAAAATATGATCCAACACTTCTTCTTTACACGCTTTGATAAACCTGAAGATTTTTTTGATTTTTCTGACCGATATATTCATCCCAAACACTAGGACGAAGGTCACTTCGTCACTAGTATCCTCAAAAGCGATTTTTTCTAACCTACAAGTCTTTCCAAACGGTTGCCTTTATTTATTTTTTGAAACTATAACATAATTTATAGATATCAATAAAATAGTTAACAAATTGCAATATTATTCCATCCCATCTGTATTGAACCACTTGATTTCTACTACTTGTTTTGCACTATACAATGCAATGTCACACTGTTTGATATATTTCCAAAAATCGTGTTGTTTATTTGGGAACATTGCTGTTCCTATACTCAAGGTTTTACTAAATGTTTCAGACCGCTTGAATCTTTTGTTGTGAGAAAGCAACCCGTATCTCTTCTGCTGCAATTTAAGTCTATCCTCATTGCAATCTACAAGAATCACGATAAATTCCTCTCCACCAAATCGGATAATCACATCTTGAAGGAGAAATAACATCTATCAAAGTATTTGATATCACTTTATAGCAATATCTCCAATATCATGTCCATAATTATCATTACTGCTTAAAGAAATCGATATCTACCATCATCAACCCACAAGGCATATCTTTATTTCCCTCATATTGCTGTATCTAAAAATGTTTCAAGATATTTTCTATTTGATAACCCTGTCAATGGATCAGTTGAGGCATTTTTCTAGTATTTGCATCAATTTTTACTTACTATTTCAGGTTTCCAGGCATCAACATAGTCTTGAATAAAAAGGTAAAATATCTCTACCTTTTCATTCTCCCTTCTGAATGAGTTTGACCGAGACAATAAAATCCATATCGTTAGAAACAGAATATGGGATACATATATAATACTTTTAGCCATCCATTGCTCCACACACTTTTCTAAACTGGCATGAATCAACCACTGTATTGGTTCTATCGGCTCTACATCCTTTTGCTAAAGGATCACAGTGAATCTCTTTATGAACATAAACCACTTCAACTTTTTGTTTGTAGTATCCGCTTCAAGAAAATTTAAAAGTCTTCTAAATGAAAACTATCCTCTAATACCGTTGCAAAAACCGCTTATACACATCCTCTATTCTTTCATCATGCTCGATTGTTTTTCTAAACTTCAGATATCAGCAAGTCTTAATAATGTGTTTTGAACATCTTCAATTGGATCTTTAATAGCTTCTGACTTGTGTGCGGTAAGAAAAATATCGATTTTGTCTTCAATATTGATCAAACTTTTTTGTAGCTTACTGAGATGTTTGTTGATCCAATATGCCACATTTTTAGCTTCTCCTCTTTGCAGTTTCTATCCTTGCACTATAATCACCTCCGTGGGCTTTTTTCATCACCTCTTTGATGGAATCAAATATTGAAAGATATGGGACAATAAGTCTTTGGACAAACCAAATAATAAAAATGATTAAAGCCAAAGATATAATTGAGGTAATAACAATAATATTGACACTTGTCAGTTTTATATCATCCACACTCATCACCATAGAGATAACCCCTAAAACATCTCCCTCTTTCCCCTCATGACATGAAAGACAGTTGATCTCATTGGTAACTTCTGCTTTATATGGGATAGTTATCCTATAAGTACTATGCCCTAAAAACTGCTCATTGAGCTCTTCAATTTCAACCCCAGTTTTTAAAACTTTTTTATCAATCTCATCATGAACAAGCTCTTCACCTGCTCCATATTGTTTCTCAACACTAGGGGCTCTTATGATCCAAATGTCATCAATATGATTGAGATTTTTTGTTTGATTGATATAAAAATCCCTATTTGCCATAATCCCATTAACCATATGAGCTGTTAGACCATTTTTAACACTTTCAGCTACTAGGTTTGCTTTTGTTTTTGCACTATCAAAACCAAAATCTCTCAAGTTCATTGTGATATTAACAATCATCGCTATAAATATCACTACCATGGCAATCGTAAGGGTACTTAAAATACTTTTTTTACTATCCATTATAATTTTCCTTTGTTAAATTTATTTTTCACAATATTTAGTATGTTTCATTTTGAGATGGAAATGTTTTATTTTTTACTTCCTCTACATAGTTTTGCACACTTTGTTTGACTATATTATGTCCATCAAGATATTTTTTGACAAATTTTGGATATGATCCTTGTAAAAAGCCCAACATATCAGACCATACAAGTACTTGCCCATCTGTATCACCCCCTGCACCTATACCTATAGTAGGAACTGAAACAGCATTTGTCACCGCTTGAGCAGCTTCTGGCTTTACCCCTTCAATCACAATCATAAAAGCACCAGCATCTTCAATAGCTTTTGCATCTTCTATAAGTCGATTGATATCACTTTGATCTTTCCCTTTTATCTTGTAGCCACCCTCGCTTCTTACATTTTGGGGCATAAGTCCTATATGTCCAACAACCGCTATAGAGTTTTGCGTAAGTAATCGTATCACCTCTGATTTTTCTTTTCCACCCTCTATTTTTACGGCATCTGCAGGTGTTTGCTGAAAAACTTTTATACAGTTTTCTAAAGCCACTTTTGGCTCATAATATGTTCCAAATGGAATATCACAAATTACAAAGCTATTTTTTGCACCATTGCATACAGCTTGGGTATGATAGATCATCTGATCAAGTGTTGCACTTAAAGTATCCTCTTTTCCTGCAAAACTCATATTGAGACTATCTCCAACCAAAATACAATCTACCACATCTTCAAAGATACTAGCAAAAAGTGCATCATATGCAGTGATCACCGTCAACTTTTCATTTCCCTTTCTTTTTAAAAGTGTTGATACGGTCTGTTTTTTCATAAAATATTTATCCTTTGTTACCATTATATGTTTGTTATAAATAATGTGGTAATATTCTATCAGAATAAAAATTATTATAGTATTAATATTAGGACAACAATGAAAAAACTTGTAGGATTTATAACCGCATCTCTTCCGTCGAACAACTTTACAATTGATTTAGCATTGGGGATGAAAGAATCTGGCGTAGATACTTTAGAATTAGGAATACCATTTTCAGACCCAGTTGCAGATGGTCCAGTGATTGAAAAAGCAAGCTTGCAAGCTTTGCAAAATGGATTTACACTCGATCAGCTTTTTGAGATCACTTCACAAATAGCTCCCCATATGGATACACTTTGGATGGGGTATATGAACCCCTATTTTCACTACGGCATTGAGAAGTTTTTGCAAAAAGGGCAACAGTACAATATACAAGGCTCTATCATCCCTGATCTTCCATTTGAGGAGTCATCAGCCTTTAAAGAGCTTTTTGCAAAATATGATCAAACTATTATCGACTTTGTGGCACCCACTGACTCACTTGAGCGAATAAAAAAAGTTACCGCACAAAGTGAAAAGTTTATCTATCTTGTTGCCTATGCTGGGATAACAGGAAGTGGAGCAAGCGAAGACCTTACTCAAGTGATTGAGGATATAAGAAGTGCAACACAAACACCTCTATATCTAGGGTTTGGGGTAGATGAAAAAACAGCCAAAGAGAAATGCAAAAATGTAGATGGGGTGATAGTGGGAAGCACTTTTGTCAAACACCTTATCGATGATACTCTAAGCCATAAAGAAAAAATGGATAGAATCTTAGAATCTACTAAAATAATCAAAGATCAAATCAATAGTTAAGTGAGTATAAATACTCCTTATACTATAATCTCATTTTTAATTGACCCTATCGTCTAGCTGGCCAAGGACGACTAGATTTCCTCTAGTAGACTAAGGTTCAAATCCTTATGGGGTCGCCAACCATATTTTTAATACTTCAATTCTGCATCAAGTACTGTGCTACCCTCTTTTATAAGATTGTCTATATCTTTAAAAATTTTATTTGAACTATCAAGTACTATGTCAAACTCTTTTACATCTTGAGAAAGTTGATTAAATGAGCTTACAGTTTCTAGGGCAACAATAAGATTGTTTCCTTTTTGTATCGATACCTCTAACTGTTTGATATTTTGAGATATTTTCACAATATTTTGAGCCATCTTTAAAGCTTTCTCTTCACTATACTTTTGCATTTTCTCTTTAAGCTCTGCATCATCTTTGATTCTATCTAAGTTGTCATCAAGCTGATCTACAAAATTTTCAGTTTCCTCTTGATATGTTTCAAATTTTTCCCTTAAAGTATTTACTTCTCTTTCTGCTGTTTTCCATTTTTGAACAAACTGCTTTGTTTTCTCATCGTTAAAAACATATTTTACTTTTTTTGCTTCATCCTGAGCTTGAACAGCTTCTTTGTAAACATCTTTTACAGTATCTTTTTGTTGCGTAAAGTCCTGAATTGCCTCTTTGAACTGTACCACATATTTTGGAGTGTCTTTATAGATATAATTCTCCTCAACATAGTCCCATATAAAATATCCCACTATCAAAAGAACGTCAGCCCAGAAAAGA
>JAGYNS010000149.1 GCA_018399655.1 Campylobacterales bacterium | reverse complement strand
GTTCTCCTCGTCAGTATCGTTCTCTAAAAAAGCATCTTTTGAGTTATTGAAGATATTGATAAAACATTGAATAAGTTCATTTGGATACCCTTTTATATTTTTATCTGTTTCTACATTTACAATTAATTGAATATTATTTTCTTTTGTAGAAATATCCACAAGTTTAGTAAAACTTTCTATATTGTTTTTTAAATTGAATGAAATAGCTTCTGCATCACCTTTTATGTAATTTCTAAAGTCATCTATTGTTTGTGATAAATAAAGGGTGTTTTCATTGATAGCATTACACATACTATTTAGTTCTTTGTCACCTAAAACTCCACATTCGTGTTGTAACTGAATCCCTGAAGAGGCTGTTGATATTACAGATAAAGGTTGTCTCCATTGATGGGCAATATTTCCAATCATCTCTCCCATGGAAGCTAGTTTTTTATGGGACTCTAGTTGTTTAAGATGGCTTATATCTAAAATACTTGATATCCTTAAACCTTCATCATTAAAATTGACCCCTTTGATATAAGCGGGAAATTTTTTATTGTCTTTTTTTAGAGCAAAAGCCTCATAAGAGGAGGTAGAGTCAATCATAAGCTTTGTCTTAACAAGTTCATGGGACTCAGGAGCTACAAAATCATATATGTCTTTCCCTATCATCTCCTCTTTTGAGTCGTAGCCGAAAACTTTAAGGGCACTTTTATTAATGTCTATGCATTTACTATCTTTAGAGACAATGATTGCTTCCATGGTAACATCTAATAAAGTATTTAGCTTATTTCTTTCACTTTCAAGGTTTTTTGTCCTTTGTACAACTTTTTTTTCAAGGTTTTCATTTAAGCTTTTTAATTCTTTATAGGATTTATCAAGTTCTTGTGACATAGTAAAAAATGTTTTTGCTAAAATTCCTACTTCATCTTTACTAGTAATTACTGCAAGCTCTTGATGTTCCTCTATATCACCTCTTGCTATTTTTTGTGCAGTTTTTGTTAGTAGCAATATAGGTGAAGTAAGTTTTTTTGCCCAGATATAACTTAATATAGAAAATATAAAAGCGGTAATAATAGCAGTAATAATAGCATTTATTATATTTTTAGAAACTAAGTTTTCAAAATCCTTTTGCGCGTTTTGAACTTCATGATTTAATTTTTCTAAGGAATAAACTATGGTAATAGTTCCCCATTTTTTGGTTAGTTCTATTGGCATAGAGACAAGGATATGCTCTTGTTTTTCTTCAAAACTTAATCTATCTACATCTTTTATTGCTTTAACTCCTGAAAAAATATGGATATTTTTGTTAGGATTTATGATTGATATCCCATCGACATCTTCTCTTTGTACCAATTGGTCAAAAAGTATATTTATATGAGAAATGTTCATGGAGGCTAGATCATTTTCCACTTCACTTTTATAGTATTTAATAGTAAAAGAGGCATTTTGTTTGAGGTTATCTTTCATTAATGAGATTCTTTTATTGAGTTCATTATCTAAAAGTTTTTTTTGGTCATTGATAGCACTATATGTAAAGAGCGATACAATAAAAAAAATGATAGACAATATCGCTAAGATAAACTTATTTGATAAACTCATTCTACTACCTTATTGATTACAGGAAATGCATGGGTATTATATTGTACTTCAAGGGTATCTGCTACTTTTTTATTGAAGATCACATTGGTTCCCATAGGGCTTTGTATCTTAGAAAAGTCTTTATTGTTTTTAAAATGATTTATCATTGAGGCTACTTGGGCTCCAATCGTCTTATTATGGGCTGAGATAACTAAGCTGGCTCCATATTGTATAAAAAGCTCATGATAAGCAAAAATAGGCTTTTTAAGTTTATTCATCTCTTTAAATAGATCAATGACTACTTTTTCATCTTTTAATAATATTGGATCAGCAATCATTATAAGACCATCACTATCTTTTAATAGCTTTTTATTAATATCTTTATTTTTTGAAATTTCTTGACCAACTATTTTGATTCCCATAGTTGAGGCATTTTGTTTAAAGTTTAGATATAAATCTTTAGTATATTCACTATAGATGATACTGAACGAATCAAGTTTGCTAAAAAGTGATTTGATAATAGTTAGATTCATTCCAATATACAGTTCATTTGATACTCCATATCTATTGTTTTGTATATTCAACCTTTTATAATTTACAATCGAACTAAAAAAGATGGTTTTTTCGGGAATATACATATTTGCGTAACTAAATGCTTTTGTACCAATGGTATAAACAATATCTGGATATTCGTCATAAAGATACTCTTCGATCTGTTTTTTAGACAACCCTAAGAGATCTAGAACTTTATAATCACCTTTATAGTTTTTGATAAAAGCTTGTTGTACATTTGCATATTTTTCGATATTACTATTTGAGTTTATTATTAATAGGTCATTTGCATGTAGATTTAGAAAAAGAAAAATTAATAGAAAAATATTTTTCATTTTACACTCCCTAGTTGTTTAAGATCATTTTTTGTTAAGATGACTATTTTATCTATCCCTAACATGTTTAAGATTTTTTTTCCTTCAACTTTTGAATGCATAGAAGTAAAAAGATCTATAAGCTCTTTTTGATATTTTTCTTTTAACTTAGAAGTTATTAGCATTCTAAAAGTTGGTTGAGACTCATTATATATAGTCATTTTAGAGGCTAAAAAACTATTGGCCTTTTTAAGCAGCTCAAAGCTTTCTTTAGAAACAAGAGCAAATTTACTCATCTCAAATCCAACAGACATGAGAGCATCTATCTCTTTAGGGACATTTAAAAGATCAAAGCGGTTTGCTGGAGCTAAGCTATCGATTATCCCTTCTGTGTACTCTTTGGAAAAAGCGGTGGTAAGGGTACCATCATATGTTAAGCCTTTTGCTCCTACAATGATCTTTGTATCAGTAATACTTTCTTTTTTTAATGCCACTAGCTTTGCATTGAGATTATACTTTTGTGCTATTTGTTTATAGTGCCAACTGGAAAGTATTACGATGATATTTTCATCTTCTAAGTGTTTTTCAAAGGTTTTTCTATCATTGAAAGCTTGAAAATCATAATTTTTAAAGTATTGTAAATATTGATCGAAATTGACTTTCAATGATTTGAAATCGTTGATATTTGTTTCTGTGGTATAAAAATATACTTTTTTTTGTTCTGCTAAAACAAAGGAGATCAAAAAAGACATTAAGAGTAAGTATCTTATTATTTTCATTTACTTAACACTCTATATCCCATAATTTTGAATTATATGTGCCAAAATAATTACTTGTTTGATATGAGACTTCCCAATTCTTCATAAGCTTTGTATTATTAAGAATTATACTTGAGGCTTCGATAGCAAGAATATGAATATCTACTTTTTCCCCTTTTTCTAGCATCATCTCTATCACCACATTGTCAATTATATCATAGACATTATCTAAAGAACCGTTTTTAGTCGACAAGTAACAAATTGAGTCAGGTCCAGTGATATAAACATTTGTTTCATCATTATATTGACCAATGATATTTTCATTTTGTATCAATATTGTAAATATTCTTTTATCATTGGTTCGTATCTTTAAGTAACCTAGATCATTATCATTAACAGATTTGGTAAAATAATCTATAACTTCCCCTGTACAGATATGCTTCATTTTTCTTGGACTTTTCGATTTACTTAAAAGGAATTTTATTTTATTTATTTTTTCTATAGAGTTGATATCTTCTTCAAGCACTTTCCCAATGTTA
The DNA here is from genome assembly GCA_018399655.1 of Campylobacterales bacterium. Taxonomy (GTDB): domain Bacteria; phylum Campylobacterota; class Campylobacteria; order Campylobacterales; family Arcobacteraceae; genus JAIOSF01. The sequence continues at coordinate 5 of JAGYNS010000149.1, read as the reverse complement.
TAAGC
>JAGYNS010000148.1 GCA_018399655.1 Campylobacterales bacterium | reverse complement strand
TTTTCATCAAAAATCAAAGAGTCAAACTTCGAAAAAAAGAGAGGCGACTTCTCAATATCCTTTTAGAAAATGCAAATAAAACAGTTACAACAGAAGTGATTGAAAACTATGTATGGGAAAATGAGATAAAAGAGATATATCCTCTTCGTCAACTTTTAAGTGAAGTGAGAAAAAAATTTGGCATAGAACAAAGATATATCTTTGCAGATAAAGGGGTAGGGTACAGATTTGAAATTAAAAAATAAGATATATTCCGTTCAAATTATATTGGTGTTGGTGTTATTTTCATTTTTGACTTTTACCTATTTGAATTATCAAGAACAATACAAGCAAGATATCAAAGAGTATATAAACAATGAAGTTGAACTTCGTAAAAAAGCACTACTGACATCGTATAATAATGTGACAAGAGATTTTAAAAATAAACAAAAGCTTCTTGAAACTGTTCATCATGAAGCTTTAAACATCACGAAAAAAAACATAGATATCAGTTTAGATCAATTACAAAAGGACCTTATCAAAAAATTTGATTTAGAGGATGTAGATTTAAATATCTTTTTGATTGATAAAACCTACACCATATATAAAACAACCTACCCTAAAGATTTAGGATTTGATCTCAATCTTGTGATAGAAGCGAAAGAGTTTTTGGATAAAACAACAAAAGATGGCAAGATCTATGTGGCAGATCATATCTCTACGGATATGATGGATATGCGATATAAGCTTTATTCTTATTCATTGTTAAAAGATGATATCTACTTAGAATTGGGGTTTGTCTATAAAAATATCCACAACACCTTATCTTCACTTATTAAAAAAGATATTGAGGATAGAGAAAAAACCAATCTTTATATTGTATTTCAATCTAATAACAAATATAGCTACTACAATATGTCGCTGGCAACTAAAGCATCTAAAAAAAGCGATTTTTACAATCAAAATAAAGTAGAAGTTGATGACAAAAACAAATTTGACAATGAGATATTAACTACAGCTATTACAGGGAAAAATACAATTATAGAGAATGAAACTAGTGTAATCGTTTTGACACCTTTTTTTGATGAAGATATGTATGAAAATATTGGATTTTCAAATATGATCATTGAGATGCAGATTGATATCTCCTCTAAACAGCAAGCTTTAGAGCACTTTAAAAATATATTTATAGTTTCACTTATAGTAATATCTATTTTCTTACTAGCAGTATTTATGTTTATAAAAAACAGTTTTACAAAAAAGATTGATACTATTATTGATAGTATTAATAAGAACCAAAAAATAGAAGATACGCAACTATTAAGCCAAAACGATGAACTTTCCATTGTATCCAAAGAGTATAATGCTTTATTTGATTCACTAAAAGATGAGATTAAGCTCAATGAAAACCTACTTATAGAAAATAAAAGATTTATCGCCGATACTGTACACCAGATACGAACGCCTCTGACAAATATTATGATGAATGGGGAGATGGTAAAAAAGTTTCAAACAGATGATAAGCTCTCTTTATTTGTAGATCAAATAGATGCCTCTATAAATATGCTCTCAAACTCCTATGAAGACCTGGCTTATATCACCTCATATGATACTATAGAGTACCAGCCTTCAGTTATAAACTTGAGCCAAATTGTTGAAAAAAGAGTACAGTTTTTTGAGACAATATCAAAAGTAAATTTTAAACCAATAGTCCCAAACATTCAAAAAAATATCACATTCTCAATCAATGAAATAGAGTGTGAAAGGATCATAGACAACAACATCTCAAATGCTGTAAAATACGCCACACCAAACAAACAAATCTACATAAACCTATATGAAATAAAGTCAAAAGTCATTTTAGAGATCCAATCTTTTGGTGAACCAATTAAAAATCCAGAAAAAGTATTTGAAAAAAATTATAGAGAAGATGAGTCAAAAAGAGGCCTTGGACTTGGGCTTAATATGGTTAAAAAGATCTGTGAAAAATATGATATTGAGTATGGTGTATCTTATGAAGAGGGGCAGAATATATTTTCTTATAGTTTTAAGATATAAAATCAAAAATATTAGGCTTAATTAGAAAGGATTATTGTAAATGTATATAAACATATACTAAGTTAATTATAGATACTATTGTAAATGACTATAAACACTTACAATAGGATATTTGATGTTAACTAAAATAAAAACATACCAAGAGCGTTTTTTAAAATCATTTAATACCACTTACAAAAGATACATTTTTAATGAGATTGACTTTGATGATAAAATGATAGCAATATTTGGAGCAAGAGGAGTTGGTAAAACAACAACACTTTTTCAGTACTTGCTTGAGCTAAAAGAGCAAAATAAAAATTCACTTTACATATCATTGGACTATCCATTTTTAAGTGGAGTAGACTTACTTGACTTAGTTGAAGAGTTCGTAGATGATGGAGGGGAATATTTATTATTAGATGAAGTACATAGATATGAAGATTTTAGTTCTTATTTGAAAAGTTTGTATGATCTTTATGATATAAAAGTGATATTTACAAGTAGCAGTGCCACATCTATTTTAAATGCTAAAAGCGATCTTAGTAGAAGAGTTACATTGTATAACTTATTTGGTTTTTCATTTAGAGAGTATTTAGAGGTAAAACATCAAATACAATTGCCTTTGTTTCATATAGAATCAATATTTACAAATCATATAAAAATAGTCAATGATCTAAAGATTGATCATATTGATATTTTAAAAGAGTACAATAAATATATTCAAATTGGGTATTATCCATTTTATTTTGAAAAACAAACATCTTATTATCAAAACTTACTCAATACAATTAACCTTACAATAGATCTTGATTTAACATCACTAGGATTAGTTGAGCAAAAGTATACTTATAAGTTAAAAAAACTTCTTGAAGTTGTTTGTGAAAGTAAACCATTTGAAGTGAACTATACAAATATTGCAAAGAGTGCAGAAATTAGTAGAGTAAAGCTATATGACTATATTAGTTATTTAAATGATGGGCAGATGTTACTATTAATTGATGAGAATATAAAAGGTATTAAAAAAGTACAAAAACCAGCAAAAATATATCTAAATAATACAAATTTATTATTTGCATATTGTCAAAATAGTGAAGTAGGTACAGTAAGGGAAACTTTTTTTGCAAATCAAGTAAACAGTAAATATAAACTTAATATTACTAAACAAGGTGATTTTATAATCGATGGAAAGTACACTGTAGAAGTTGGTGGCAAAAGCAAATCTTTTAAACAGATAAAAGATATCCCCGAGTCATATATCGTATCTGATGATATTTTTATAGGAGAGGACAATAGGATCCCTTTGTGGTTGTTTGGATTTTTGTATTAAAGCAGGTTTGCTTATTATGATATAGCTTATACTTTTAAGATATAAAAACAAAAATATTACTTTTATCTGACATGAGGCTATTATAATTTGTGTATGATACTGTATAAAAAAGAGATTGTAACCCTTAGAAACAAAATCGAAAAGCATTTTGATTATTTATCAAGTGAATTCCAGCTCACAAGTGAAGTGTTATTTACTTTAAATAAGATGATACACTTAGATATGAACCATAGCATGATATTTCAATGGCTGTGTGAAAATGAGGCATCAATTGATATAATCAATGAATTACTAGAAAGGTTAAAGGAAGAATAGAGTGCCTATAAATCATCTTCTATTTTTCAAATAGACAAAAATCAAAAGAGATAAAAAAGCGATCATCA
>JAGYNS010000147.1 GCA_018399655.1 Campylobacterales bacterium | reverse complement strand
TACACTTGTGGGGATTGGACTCAAAGAAAACTCTTTTGCTATGGTAGATGCTATCAATGCGTTGAAGCAAAATAATATCTCATTTGAGATGTTTGATATGAGTCCATCAAAAATCTCATTTCATATAGGGGTTACTCAAAATATTGCCGATGTTGCTTTAAAAACTTTGTATAATAGCCTTATATCCCCAAAAAAGTGATTTGATGTATAAAGTTTTATTTTTTACCTTATTGATTGTTGTTTTTTCTTTTGGTAAAGAGAATCCACAAAAGATTCAAAACAAAGTGGACTCACTTCAAAAGCCACTTTATAACCCTTTTGTAGAGAACTATATCTTGCATGAGTTAAAACAGCTTCGTGATGAAAATAGAGACCTAAAAGTGACTCTTCATGAAACACTCGCAAAAAAAGAGATAGAGATGTCAAATAATGCTATTAGCTATGCAACCTCTACTATTAATAATATGTTTTATATCTTAGCAGCAGCCACCTCTTTACTTGTAGTTATTGGGTGGACATCCATTAAAGATATGAATGATAAAGTGAAAAAAATAGTTGATGAGAAAGTCTCTAAAGTTATTGATGAGTATGAATCACGAATGCAAAGTGTAGAGATAGATTTAGAAAAACGATCAAAACAAGTATTGAAAAATCAAAAAGCGATCGAAACAACTAATATTGTCCACTCACTTTGGATGAGAGCTTCTCAAGAAACGACACTTAATGGGAAAGTTGAAATATATGATGAGATCCTTGAACTTCGTCCTGATGATGTGGAAGCGATTATTTTCAAAGCTGATTCTGTTCTTGATCTAGGGGAAGCAAACTGGGCTTTAAATCTTACCAATCAAGCTTTACAAATAGATGAAAAATATGCTGATGGATACTACCAAAGAGCCAAAGTATACAGCGTATTAGGTTTTGTAGATAATGCTATTGAAGATTTGCAACAAGCGATAAAACTCAATGAACAATATATCCAAGAGATCCCCAAAGAGCAAGAGTTTGCTCAACTTATAGAAAACCCAACCGTTCAAGATATTTTAGCCGCAGTTGAAAAAACTGCTTAAACTCTAGTTTGTCCGTGAATTGCTTTAGAAAGTGAGAGTATATCTACATTTTCTAAACTCACCCCTGTGGGTACCCCTTGAGCTATTTTACTAAAATTGATCCCTCTACTTGAAAGTTTATCTTCTATAAATAAAATAAAAGCATCATTCGCCAAGCTAGGAGTTACCGCAAACAAGATATCGTGAACTTCTCTTGTATCTACAAGATTTATTAGATCTTTAAGAAGCTCATCCTCTAAAGACTCTATAACAAAATATTTTCCATTGAACTGTTTTGATTCTTCAATGATAAAAATATCTTTTGCACTTTGAACGATACATAAACTTTGGTTGTGCCGATTATGATCGAGACAAACCTCACAAATCTCATTCTCACTCATCCCTTTACACTGGGTACATTTTCTAATATCCCTTACTGCTGTTTCTATACTATGGGAGAGTTTCATCCCTGTATAACTATTTTCAAAAACAATATGGTACGCAAGTCGCATGGCAGACTTTTTCCCTATTGCTGGAAGATTTTCAAATGCTTCCACAAGATCATAAAACTTTTCTAGTCCTTTATTCATAAGGCGAATTATAGCTAAGATAAGTTAAAATCTATACCCAATATAAAAAAATTATTTTAAAGGATGTAAACTTGACTGATCTTTGTTATTACGAAGTATTACAAATTGATAAAAATGCAGATAAAAGTACTATAAAAAAAGCGTATAGAAAAATGGCTATGAAGTATCATCCAGATAAAAATCCAGATGATACAGAAGCTGAAGATAATTTTAAAGCAGTAAATGAAGCCTATCAAGTCTTAAGTGACGATGAAAAAAGAGCTATTTATGATAGATATGGGAAACAAGGACTTGAGGGTCATGGACAAGGGGGTGGATTTTCAGGGGGATTTGATGACCTAGGATCAATCTTTGAAGAGATGTTTGGAAGTGCCTTTGGTGGTGGAAGACAAAGACGCCAAAGAAAAACATACAACTATAACCTTGACACAGAGATAGAGGTCACATTGGAATTCAATGAAGCTATTTTTGGGGTCAAAAAAGATATCAACTACCGATATAAAACAGCCTGTAAATCATGTAAAGGTACAGGAGCAAAAGGGGGAAAACTCAGCACCTGTCCAAGTTGTAATGGACAAGGGCAAGTGCATATGAGACAAGGGTTTATGACTTTTGCACAGACCTGTCCAGACTGCCAAGGTTCAGGACAAGGGATCGCTCAAAAGTGTAGTGATTGTAATGGTCGTGGATATGAAGAGAAAAGTGATCGATTTGAAGTGGATATACCTGAGGGGATAAATCATGGAAATCGTATGAGAGTAAGTGGTCGTGGGAATATTGCTCCAGATGGATCAAGAGGAGATCTTTATATTGTGATTCGAGTCACAGAAGATAAACATTTTGTACGAAATGATGATGATATCTATCTTGAGGTTCCTATCTTTTTTACACAAATAGCCTTAGGTGATACCATTACTGTTCCTAGTATCAAAGGGGAGCTTGAACTTAAAATCCCTCAAGGAGCAAAAGATAAGCAGCAGTTTGTTTTCCACGGAGAGGGTGTAAAAAGTGTCAATGGATACGGGAAAGGAAATTTTATCGTTCAAATTAAAATACTCTACCCTGAAAAGCTCAACACTGAACAACAAGAGCTTTTAGAAAAACTTCAAGAGAGTTTTGGGATAGATTCAAAACCTCATGAAGATATGTTTAGCTCTTTATTTGATACAGTAAAAGGGTGGTTTAAATAATATGCATATCAAAAAAAAGGCAATGGGTCCATACCAAACAAACTGTTATATTGTAACGATTGATAAAAAAGATTTTATTATAGACCCTGGCGTGGATGCTACAGATTGGGTATGTAAAAATGTTACAAACCCTCAAGCTATTTTAAATACTCATGGTCACTTTGATCATGTATGGTCAAATCAAGCAGTAAAAGAAAAATTGAATATCCCTATTTACTGTCCAAAAGATGATTGTTTTATGCTTGAAAACGATCCATTTTCCCAAGGGACTCCTAAAAGTATCCCTGATGTTTATGTAAAACATGATCAATCTTTTGATTTCGATGGAGTAAAAATAGCGTTTATCCATTTTCCAGGGCATACCCCAGGATGTAGTGCTATTTTGATTGAAGATCATCTTTTTAGTGGAGATTTTATTTTTCAAAGCTCTATAGGAAGGGTTGATTTTCCATATTCAAACCCTACACATATGGTGAAAAGTATCCAAAAGGTGCTTTCTTGGGAAAGCAGCCCCATGATCCACCCAGGTCATGGAGGTGATACAACACTTGAAAAGGAAAAAAGATCATTGCAAGCATGGCAAAGGCACCTTCAAGGGTAACAATGGCAAAGAAAAATCAAACACTGATTGACCGACTCACAGATATTATTGATACCATTCACCTTGAAGAGGTGAAAAATATCGTACAAAGTCTTACAAAAATCAACTTACTCAAACATACCGTTGAAGAGAACCTTTATGAAGACACTCTTTATGATACTATTAAACAAGAGCTAAGCAATGAGTTTAAGGTTAATGATTTTTCTATATCTGTTACAACCAATAAAAATGAAAAAACTATTTATAGACATGGAGAACAAGAACAGTTTCCTTTTTCATTTTCAAGCAAATTAGCCAACAATACTCTTATA
>JAGYNS010000146.1 GCA_018399655.1 Campylobacterales bacterium | reverse complement strand
AAATGCTTGATTATGGAAAATTAATTCAGAGTTAGAATTGCTGAGTTGTGCCTTAATTTGATTATTCTTTCCTTTTTTGCTATAATAAAATCCATTATTTAAACTATACATTAAGGTAAATTTTATGGCTAATACACAACTTAATATTCTATTTTTATCCCAAGAAGATATGATGATACTTGAGATGATCGCTTTTTCCCTTCAAGAGGCTTTAGAAGATGTTACTATTGGGGTCTTTGAAGCTCAAACACAAGAAGAAGCTATAGATATATTACACCATAATAGTATTGACCTTATTATAGCGGATATGAATATTGATAGTTTAGAGTCTTATAAATTTTATGATCATCTTCAAGAGATTCATCAGTTTGAAGATATCCCTTTTGTGTTCTTATCTTCTGATCCAGAAGATCAAGAGATAGCAGTACTTAAAGGGCTCCAAAACTTTTTTTTAAAACCTTTAAATGTAGATGAACTCCTTGAGAGTACGGGAGCTATTTTGAAAAATCAAACAAAAAACCACACTCAAGGGTTAGATTTTTTAAGTGAAGATGATGATGACTTGCAGATACAAACTAGTTGTGAGATAAAACTACAAAATATAACACAAATAGTTTCACAAATAGATCAAGCTATTCAAAACAATGCTTCACTCCAAGAGATACAAAAACTTAACGATGAGATCAAAAAATATCTGAACTAACATTTTTTTACTACGATTTTAATCAATTTTATACTACCATACAAAAAAATAAAGGATAGATTTGAAAAGAGCAATTATTTTAATGAATATGGGTGGACCTAACAACCTTGATGAAGTAGATGTTTTTTTAAAAAACATGTTCAATGATAAATATATCATAGGAGCTCCTCAACCAATTAGAGCACTTATTGGATATATTATACGAAAAAAGAGGCTTAAAGAAGCACAGCACAACTACTCACTTCTAGGTGGCATTTCACCAATTGTTGGTCATACGAAAAGACTTTGTAGAAGGTTAGCTAAAAAAGTAGATGCGGATGTTTTTTATGAGATGAGATACACTCCACCTTTTGCCAGTGAAGTTTTAGAAAAAGTAAAAAACTATGATAAAATCTATGCTATCCCTATGTATCCCCACTACTCCCAAACTACTACAAGATCTTCTATAGAAGATCTTATGGATGAGGCAAAAAAGCTTCAAATAGGTCATAAAATAGTTACTTTAGATCACTACTATGACAATGAAAATTACAACAAAGCAATTGTAGAGCGAATAAAAGAAACAATCCCAAAAGATCAAGACTCAAAAGAGTTCCATCTTGTATTTTCTGCTCATGGACTCACTCAAAAACTGATCGATAAAGGGGATCTGTATCAAGATCATATTATCAAAAATGTAGAGTGTGCTAAACAGCAACTACAAGCTCAAGGGATAGAGTTTAAACAGATTCACTTAGCCTACCAATCGCGACTAGGACCAATGGAGTGGCTAAGACCTTATTTAGAAGATGAGTTAGCTTCTATAGGGGAGGGGCAAAAAGTACTCATATACCCTATAGCATTTACTGTTGATAATTCTGAGACCGAATGTGAGCTGGATATTGAGTACAAAGAGGTGGCACTTGATCTAGGGATCAATGAGTATTTTGTAGCAAAAGCTCCAAATCATCACCCTCTTTTTGTAGATACTTTAGTAGAACTTTACGAGGGTCTAAAGAGAAAATATAGCTAGATATTTAAAAGTTCTTCAGGCTTTCCAAAATAGTACCCTTGGGAGTAGTCTACTCCTAAATCACTAAGGTACTCAAATATCTCTTTTGTCTCTACAAACTCAGCAATAGTGATGATATCTTGCTTTTTGGCAAAAGAGACTATTGTTTCTACCACATTTTGTGAATAGTTGTCATTGATGATATTTTTTATCAAGCTACCATCTATTTTCAATATATCAGGCTCAAACTCTAAAAGTCTTTCAAAGTTTGAATACCCTGCTCCAAAATCATCTATAGCTATACAGATCCCTTGTTTTTTAATCTCTTTGATAAACTCTTTGACTATCTCAAAATCTTTTGTTGTCTCATCCTCTAAAAGTTCAAAAATAAGTCTATGGGTATCTTCACTATACTGATCTAAAAGCTCATAGATATAATCTCTTGTATCTTCCCTTTCAATATCTCTTACAGAGAGATTTATAGAGAGTTTTGTTTTGATACTTTTAAGCATCTTAAATGAATTTTCTAATACTCTGTGGGTGATACGGTTATAATATATCCCTTTTTTTGAGATACTCAAAAACTGATGTGGGGTAAATATTTTTCCCTTCTCATCAACAAGTCGTACAAGAGATTCATATTTTTCTATCTCTCCTGTTTTATTGTTAATGATTGGCTGAAAATAGGAGACAATATTATAATTGTCCAAAGCTACTTTTACCATCTTTATCACATCAAGATTTTTTTTCGCTTCCATTTGATGTTTGATTGAAAAATCATTTGAGTTACATACAATAAGATTCTTTTCTATCGCTTCACTTAAGCCCGCTTTAGCATCTTCATAGATCATATGTCGTCCCATAGCGTAGCTTAAAGTGATACTAATATCATATTCTATCCCATCTATATCTAGTGTTGCTTTTTTCACATTTTCTGTAAACGCTTTTAAATAATCCTCCAATACTATATTTTTACTCATAAAATCATCAAGATTGGCTATTAAAGCATATTTTCCATTTTCAAGGTTATATACATTTTCAAACTTATATTGAGGTGGAAGATATGTTAAAAGTTGAAAAGCAAATGTTTTTTCTATTTTATCTACGATAGTTAAATTATAAAATTTCTCTAGCATATCAAAACCATCAATTTGCATCAAAACAAGCAAAGATAAGGCACTTGATTCTATTTTATCATTGAAGTGTTGTTTATCACTTACTATTGAACTTATATTTTGACGCAGTGCTATAAACTCTACAATCTCTCCACGAGTATCTAAAATAGGAGTTATCGTAGATTTTACATAGTAAGAGTTTCCACTTTTACTTTTATTTCGAAGTATACCATTCCATGGTTTTTTCTTTGTTTTTATGGTGTACCACATCTCATCAAACACCTCTTTTCTGGAGTCTGGGTGTCGTATGACATTATGGCTTTTTCCTAGAAGTTCATCTTTTGTATATCCAGATATTTTACAAAAATTATCATTGACATAAGTGATTTTTCCACTAAGATCTGTTTTTGATATGATAGAGCTGCTATCAGTTACCTCTTGATATTGCTTAAGAAGATTGAGATTTTCTCTATTTGACTCATACTCTTCAACTGTTAAGTATCGATCTTCTAAAAGATGGAGTTTCTCTTTGAAAACTTTTTCATCAAGTGGAACTTGAAATATCCCATCTACCCAATGGTCCAAAGATTTTTGAAGCACTTTACTATCTTGGATACTATCGCTTAATACCAAAGCCATTAAAAATGGTCTGGTTTTTCGAAAATAATCTATAAGCTCAAGCTTTGGTTGATATTTTTCATGAAACTCGATCATCACCATATCAATGTAGTGTTTTTCAAACTTTTTTTTCGCATCTTCTATATTGTATGCTACCACTACAGAGCCAAAATTTTCCATTAATAGATCATCATAATCATGGATAGACTCTTTTAACAATAATAATGTTAATCTTTGTGTAAAAATCTTTTTTGAACTTATCATGTAAAATCTTACTACAGTTTAACTAAAAGTTACAATAAATTATCAAATAAA
>JAGYNS010000145.1 GCA_018399655.1 Campylobacterales bacterium | reverse complement strand
TATGATGGCTCCAAATCAAAATGGACTGAGCTTAACCTACTTCTTCCTCTATTTTTAATATAGAAATTCCTCTGGGGGTATTTTTTGCAGTATTCAAGAATTTTGCCCCCCATATACTCAAGTTCTTTTCGATGGTTGACGATAGCCGGTTGTAGTGCAAAGTAAATATTATTCATCTCAGTATCACAACTTTCCTTATTATCATTCCATATCTCCCTTATATATCCAGTTAAAATAAGCGAATCTGTAGGATAGTTTAAGGTCTCTAGGTACTTTCTGTAATGCTTGTAAACCTTCGGTGAGCTGATACAGATAAAATCAGATCCAACTCTACAGTATAATCCATGTGGATCAGTAACATCCTCTATGCCATTAAATCCTGAGATAATGATTGGTCGTTTGTGCTGAAACAAACAGGCATTGTTTGATAATTTAAACAATATCTTAAGGTGTAATGCTCCCCCCACAGCCAACAATATAGAATCGTAGTTGTTTAAGAGAACTATCTTGAGTATTTCATCCAAATTAGATGTGATGTAGCTTTTTTGGTAATTATTAGATGTGTTTATGTTGTTTTTATTGATTGAGACGAAATCAGCATTAAAGCCATTTTGCTTAAATACTTTTACTATTGACTCAGACCATGTCAATCTAGAGTCACCTTCGTTTATAAGTAAAAGATTATACATTATTTATAATTGGCAATTTTATAATATGTATCAATATAGTCTGAAAATTCATCAATACTGCAATGAATCTCAAGCTTGTCTTCCAAGAACTGTTTTGTTTGTAAAAACAAGCCTGGCTTGAACTTCTTATCAAGTATGTCGTCTAGTGTGACATCTACTTCTTTGACAGTACCTCTTTTGATTATCTTCAACTCTTCCATTGGCTTGAGTATGTATCTATTTTCATTTGTTAGCACTTCTATGGCCCATCTACCTGCAGATTCCCAGTTGGAGTTATAGCTAAAGAGTACATTTTTCTCACTCACACCTGAGCCACAAAATATAGAACCACTCTTGTGCCAATCAAGTTCACCAGTAGTAAACGAAGAAAGTTCTTTGGGCTTTCCTATCATGTGAAATACTGTATCTACCACATGTGTTGAGTTGCCAATAAACCATTTTTGCATCACATCTTTATTTTTGTCTAAATTCATGATGACATGTGACCATTCGGTAAATTCAAAATGACAGGATTTGATTCCCCCATCTTTTTTTGCCAAATCAATCAGTCTCATAACAGAAGAGTAAAATCTTCTGTTGTACGCCAACGATACTTTTGCTTGATATATTTTATTTAAATCAATCAATTTTGATAGCTCATTTTTGTCCAATACTGCAGGTTTTTCTACAAGTATATTCTTTACATTGTACTCTATAAGGTCTTTGGTGCATTCAAAGAGATTTTCAACTGGTGTTGTTACTATAGCGTAGTCAGGTACTGTTGGTTTGCTTTCCAAAAAGCTCTGAAGTCCCCCAGCTATGACACTTTTGTTGGTTAGTTTTTTCACCTCTTCAACAGCTTGCTCTCCTCTCCCGATGACGATATAGTCAAGACACAAATCATCTAGTATCCGTACATACTCTTTGGCCATCAATCCAGACCCAACTATCCATACTTTTTTCATTATAATCTCCTAGCTTATCGGACAAATTGTCAATTTTTTGTTTAAATCTTTTTCTATAATCTCTTGAACCACTTTTATAAATGGTTTGTGCAAAAGTACAGATTCCGAGTATCTTGGCAGTCTGCAATTAGCATTAAGTATAATGTCTTCAACAACACTGGTTGTCAATTCACTTTGAAAGTATATAATCTTTCCTTCATACTCTCGCCACTTCCAGTTGTCTTCTTTGTAAGAATAGATAGCCGTGTTGCTAGCCTCATCGACAAACAACTTGATATTTTCTGTAACAATGTTTATGGTTGAAGCCGCATTTTGATCTTCGTCTTTGCTACAATCTACTATAAACTTTGCTCTACCTATATTACCCACAAGTGTACCAAATATCTCATAGAAGTTTTTTCTCTTTGATTCAACGGTTTGCCCTTCAAAATTAGGCGCACCACTTATGTGTATCTCTGCTTCATTTTCATCCACCAGATACTGTAAATGGTCTAGAAAATGCAATGCATTGCTAGCTAGATTCCAGTTGGTGCCTTGAACGGTGTAGTTTATGCTTTTACTTCTTCTTATATCTGGAAGAAACCTATCGTAAAATTCAAAAGCTCTTCTTGGATGATTTACCCATACATTGATGTTGAGTCTTTTAAATGCTTCTTCAAAATAATCATAATCGTTCAAATCAACAAATAGCACTTTCTCCAAAATAATATTCTTGACACTTTTTTTCTCCATGAGCTCTTTGGTCAATCTAGCTCTTATGTCGGAGTTTGTTGAAATAATCACCAGCTCTAGCTCTTCACTTAAATCCGATATAGAGTCACAAAAGACAAGTGATTTAATTTTGTCATTGTCTTGTATCTCATTGTATCTTGCGGTGGCTATTTTGCGCATTTCTATGTTTGGCTCAACTAGCTCTATGGCACAATCAAATGATAGCTTTTTTAAACCCTGTAGATACCTACTTCCTAGTTGTCCTACGCCGATGATTGCTATCCTTTTGAGACTTGAGTCTTCGTTTTGTTGTGATGATTTTTGTATTTCATTTGAGAGCAATTTGTGTCCTTTTGGGCTTAAGTGATGATTGTCAGAAAGCATGCATGTGTCAAACCCTGCATCGTAGATAAGTTTATTTAGGTCAATGTACTTAACGTAGCCAGTATCTACATTGGCATGCTTTTTCAATACAGCATTGTACATATTTGTAGTTTCCCTTGATCCTGGGGTGGTTGCTTCGTGCGACTCTGGAAAAGAGATAATGTTTATAAATGTTATTGATTTAAAACCAAACTCCATTGCTTTTTGAACTATAGCTGTCACATTCTTTTCAAAAATACCAATAGGCACATAGGAGTGATTGTGTTGTGACTCGATAATCTCTTTTCTAAAATCTTTACCAAAGTCAACAAGTATATCTTTGTATTCTTTACTTAGTAAATCCAATGCTAGCCTCTCTTTTTCCAAAAAGATTCTTTCTGCACAGTCGTTTAGTCCTAGGTGGATAAACAAATTCTTTCCTTTGATATCTTCGTTAAATAACACGTCCCAGTAGTCAAGGACTTTTTGTGTTGTGAGAAATCTTTGAGCTCGTGTCTTTATCTTACCTTTAACGGCGTTAACATTTAGCATATATGTGCCTGTTTGGGATATCCCGTAGTCATTATAGAATGTTTCAGTAGGTCTAGGTAATCCCAATGAATCAGTTACAAGGAAATTTTCAAATGTGCTGTCTTCGCCAAAGAATTTATCATCAATATTTTTGCGATAAGCATTTGATTCTTTACGCAGTAAATCTTGGTACTCATCATAGAGCTTTTGACTACCTGGCAACTTTGATAGCTCCAGCATAATCTCTCGAAAAAGAAGAATCGCCTTGTCAGTCTCCTTCTGCCCTGTTTGTACTGCCAAGTCATCGATCATTTCATAAATAACAGAAAGCTGCTCATCAGTAGGCATACTTAGGTCTGTCACACTTTCTGAAGCCATTTGTTTATCTAGCTCTTTAAAAAAGTTTTTGTAGTCAATAGTGCTATTGCTTTGTTTGTTTGCATATCTGTCAAATATCTCTTTGTCGTTTAGTATCATTTCAAAATCATCCACTTTTTCTTGATTAATCT
>JAGYNS010000144.1 GCA_018399655.1 Campylobacterales bacterium | reverse complement strand
CCATTTGCTTTTGAGATATATACCTCTTCACTTGAGCTTTTTGTAAGCATTGTTAAAAAAAATATTGAGAGTGTAATCCCTGTTATTGATATTACAAAAAGTGATGTAAACCATACCCTTTTGTTTTTTCTTAGCTTATCTAGTAAGTTTTGTATAAACTTTATAAATCCAAACATCTTGTATTTTTCTTCCTTTTATTGGAGTTTTTTTACAGAAAAATCATTATAACACAGCTACTTATTAATATTCCTTAAATGCTTTATATCCTATATCTCGAATAGGTTTTAAAAGATACTGCATCACTGTTTTTTTATCTGTGAGGATACTTACTCGAACAGTCATACCAATAAGTATAGGGGAGTTGTCATCAAATTTGTAACGATTTGCTCGAATTCTTACAGTATAAAAATTTTCTCCCGTTTTTTCATCTTGTGTACTATCTGGTGAAATACCTACTAAATCTCCCTCTATCATCCCATATCTTGCAAAATTATATGCTGTCACTTCTATAGATACATCTTGCCCTGGATGGATATACGCTCTATCTGAAGCTCTTACTTTTGCTTCAATCATCAATTCATCTTCAATGGGAGAGATCTCCGCAATAATGTCACCTGGTTTTATGATCCCACCTACTGTATGGTAGTTTAGTTTATTGACAATCCCATTTACAGGGCTTATAATTCCTGTACGAAGTTCTCTTTCTAGTTGTGCTTTTATCGTTTGTTGAAGTTTTTGTACCTCTATCTCCACATCATTAAGCTCTTGAAAAAGCTCGGTTCTTATTTTTGTTTTTTCATTTTGTATCTTTGTTGTGTATTCATCGATTTCAGATTGAAGTGAGGGGATGGCAAATCTTGCTTCTTCAAGCTGTGTAAAAAGTTTTTGTTTACTAGAGAGATGTTGCAAATAGCGTTCTCTTGATATAACCCCTTTCTCTCTTAGATTATCTTGTATCTCCATATTTTCTCGTGCTAAATTATATTCCATCTCTAGATTTTCAAGTCGCACTTGTAGCTCTTTTAGTTGTGATCTTTTTTGATTGAGTTGCTCTTGTAAGATATCAACTTGTAGTTGAAATTTACTTTTTATCTCATTAAATATCGCTCTTTCATTGCTTAATACAGAAGGGATTTTTTGTTGCATCGTGTCTGTAAATTGTAGATTGTTTTGCTCCTCAAGGAGTGCTTTGATCCGTACTACTTGGGCTTTTTTTGATAAGAGCTCTATTTCGTTTTCTATCCTTTGGGAAAGAAAGTATTGGTTTTTGATTCGGTATAAAACTTGACCAGGGGTGACATGTTCCCCTTCAGCTACTAATATTTGGGAGATGATTCCCCCCTCAAAATGTTGTAGCACTTTTGTTTGACTTGATGGTATCACTTTCCCTTGTGCTTTCACCACTTCATCAATCTGTGCAAAATATGCCCAAATAAGAAACACTGTCACAAAAATCATAATAGGAAGCACTACTATGTAGTAGTTAAATCTTCGCTCTTGGAGATATTGATAGTTCATCGTTTATCTCCTTTTGGGGCAAAAAGTGCTTTTAAAATAGCATCTCTAGGTCCATCTGCAACTATCTTCCCCTCATTGAGTACAATAACTCTATCCACAAGTTCTAAAGCTGCATACCTATGCGTAATAACAATCATTGTTTTCTCTTTAATTGTTTGTTTGAGGTGTTGTATGAGCTTTTTCTCTAAGCCTATATCTAATCCCGTTGTTGGTTCATCTAAAATCAAAATAGAAGGATCATTGACAAGGGCTTGAGCTAAGGCAACAAGATGACGCTGACCAACGGAGAGGTTTCTTCCCCTTTCTCCCACCTCTAGGTTTTCACCTTTGCCTGATTTTTTCACAAGCTCTTCAAGACCTGTTAGCTTGATGATCTCCATCATTTTTTCTTTGCTGATAGGTTGTGAAAGCTCTATATTTTCTTTTAATGTTCCATTAAATAAAAAAGGCTCTTGAGTCATCACCCCTATATTTTGGCGTATCTCTACAGGATGGATAGTAGATATATCGTGATTGTCTAGATATATTGCACCATCATTAGCAGTATGAAGACCTGTTAAAAGCTTAAGAACAGTACTTTTCCCAGCACCAGTTTGTCCAATGATCCCAATTTTTTCAGTGGGTTTGATATGAAAAGAGATATTTTCTATAGAGCGGTATTTACTATTTTTAAAGCTATAGGTAACATTTTTAAACTCTATATCCCCTTTGAGTCTCCCCACTCCCGTATCATTTTCTTTATCATCTTCAGAGGGTAGCTGTATAAAGCTATTGATACGGTTGACACTTTCTATTATCTCCTTAAATTTTATAAGAATAGAGGAAAAGTTGACTACTGGAATCATGGTTCGACTTGCTAAAATAGTAACGGCAATAAGCCCACCTACTGTTAAGTTTTGATTTGAGATTTCAAACACTCCAACAATCACAACAAATACAACCACAAGCTGAACGACCATTTGGGACATACTCATAGAAAAAGCGTTGAGTGACTGGATTCTCATAGCAACAGCATCCGTTACGCTTATAATGTTTTTCCAATCAAACATTCGACTAGCCCATGCATTGTTGAGTTTGATATTTTCACTTCCCTCTATAGATTCAACTACAAAGCTATATCTATTTTGTGAGTTTTTTGCATGTTTTTTCCCTAGGTTTGATATTGGAAATTGCATGAGAAGATTAAATACAATGATAATGATAGCAAAGATAAGTGGCACTATTGCAACCATTGGAGAGATAAGATAGATAACCAAAAGAGCCACAAAGAAAAAAGGCAGATCGATGATCTGTGTAATACTTCGTATAGCAAAAAAATCACGAACTTGCTGTAACTCTTTAAAAAGATTTGCCTTTGATCCAGTCATATGGCTATCATCTCGCTCTTGAACAAATAGCATCTTCCTCATCAGCAGCTCTTCCCACTCAAGACCAATTTTTTTGGCAACTTTTTCTAAGATATGTGTTCGAACTGATTTGAAAATAAGATCAAAAATCAGTAAAATAATCACTCCAATAGCCAAAACAAAAAGTGTCTCAAAAGCTTGATTTGGAACTACTCTATCATAGACACTCATGGCAAACAGTGGTACTGCCAAAGCAAAAATATTGATAAATATTGACAAAATCCCAATCTCAACATACGCCATCCAATGGCTTTTAAGTGGTCTATAAAACCAACTCTTTGAATTATTGTTCTCTTTGTCATCTTTTATATACCGATTTTCACGAAAGATCAATATCGCTTTTGAATAGGTGTTGAGTTTTTTATTTTCAAGAGTAATGACGGTATCTTGATTTGGGTCATAGACTTTTGCATGGTGTGTATCTTTGTCCAAAAGAACTAAAAAATCACCTGTAGAGTTATAGATGATTGAGGGGAAAAAGTGCTGTTCTATAGTATCTGCAGGGGTATCTTTTTGTGATACACTTAAATTTAAGTTAGCCATTGTTTCAAGAGCAGTTTCCACATCAAAATATTCACTTTTTTGATTGGCAAATGAAGCGATGGTTGATTGGTCAATTTTCCCAAAATAAAAATGTAAAATATACTCTACACAGTGGTACAAAGAGTTTTTATAGATACTATTGTCTTCCAAGAAAACCACCTTTTTAGTTTAAATAGATTTTATCAAAAAGTAACCTAAAAGTAACAAAATTGTAGTAAATATCTACACCCCAAGTCTATCGTATACTTTTTTAAATACACTGTCCCAATCTCTGCTCTTTTCTTGTCGCAAAAGTGTGAGTGAGTCATACATATAAGACTTTTCTTCCTC
>JAGYNS010000143.1 GCA_018399655.1 Campylobacterales bacterium | reverse complement strand
TTTCCTGCAATATTGATGATCATCGCATCTTTGACATTTTTTTGATTGAGATAAATTGTTACTACAATCACTGCAAAAATAGTAAAAATCAACAACGCCCCTAATAATTTAATAGTATTACTTACACTCACATTTTTCAAAATCCTACCCCCATATAAATAGCCTGTAGCTCCTCTTTTTTGTTGATCGTTATTTTTCCTTTATCAATACCAATTATCTCACTTCTTGAAAGCCTTTTTAATACTCTTGAGAGTGTTTCAGGCTGAATATGAAGCAAAAGGGATACCTCTGTTCGTTTGAGATCATTGAACATCTCAAGATCATTTATAAACATAAAAGAAACTTTAGATGTTGCATCAAAGACAAGTTCTCTATTGATGATACATTGTAATTGCTGATTTTTATAAATAAGCTCTTGGATAAACTTTAGAACCAATTCATTTTGTAATAAAAACTGCTCTTTGAATTTTTGAAAATCTATTGATAAAAGGGTACTATCTTTTGTAAACTCTGCATTTGAAAAGCAACGCACTTGATTATCTTCAAGATTTGAAAGCTCTGAGATCATCGTGTTTTCATACACATAATATAAAAATATCTCATTGTCATATTTGTCCACTTTGTATACTTTTATCTGCCCCTCAACTAAAAAAAGCAACTTATCTGTAGTATCAGCTTCATAAAAAAGTATTGCATCTTTTTCATAGCTTGAAAGATGACTTATCTCATAAAGGAGTGATAACTCCTCTTGGGAGATATTTGAAAAAAGATTGATCCGTTGTATTGCGTCATTTAACCTAGTCATAAAATTATTGTATAGTAAATAGACTTTAGAAAAATTGATTTAGGTCAAGTTTTTATCGTATTTCTATTTCAAAATCTATTTTTTGTGTTAAAAACTCTTGTTGCTCTTTTTGAAGTGGAATGGAACTTTTTAGATTTGGATCGATATAGGTTTGATTTTCCACAAAGTTTTGAATCGCATATTTTTTTTTATACCCTTTGCTATTGAGATACTCCCCTAAGCTTTTAAGCTCTTTAAAACTCATAAGATCACTATGATAAGTGGTACGCACCTCATACTCTTTGTCCCACTTTAAAAGCAATTCAAGGCTTATTTCTATCTTTTCAATAGGATTTTTAAGATCAAGAGCCACAAAATCCAAAAAAGGCAAAAGCTCCTCTAGCCTTTTTGGATAGGTTCCATTGGTATCAAGTTTGATACGAAAACCTAGCTCTTTGATCCTTTGCACCACCTCTTTGAGCTCTTTGTGAATAGTAGGCTCTCCACCACATAGCACCACCCCTTCTAAAAGCCCTACTCTACTTTGTAAAAACTTTTCTACCTCATCAAATGAAAATTTTCCCTCCCCAAAGACAAGCTCAGGGTTATAACAATAGGGGCATCTAAGATTGCACCCACTTAGCCATACAATACAAGCGGGGCAACCTTCAAAATCTAAAAGGGTAAATGGGGTAATGGAGTCAAATATCTTTTTGTGTCTCCACAAAATAGCTCCTTTGCTTATGCTCCCCTAGTTTTCCTTTATTGAAGCTCTCTATAGGTCTATGGTACCCCATCACTCTTGTGTACACTACACACTTGGTTCTTTTATCTTTATGTTGTTCTAATATCTCATTTTTACTCATGCTACATCCTTTTGATTTAATATCTCTTCATCACATTTTGGACAATACTCATGCTCTCCACTGATATATCCATGAGTTGGACATACTGAGAAGATAGGGGTAAGTGTCACATAGGGCAATCGAAAGTTTTCAATCACTGTTTTTAAAAACTTTTTCGTTGACTGGGTTGTTTTGAGTCGTTCATTCATATATAAGTGCAGTACGGTGCCTCCTGTGTATTTGGTTTGAAGATTATCTTGCTTCATCAGTGCTTCAAAAGGATCTCTTGTAAAATCTACTGGCAACTGAGAAGAGTTGGTATAGTAGATATTATCATCAAATCCCGCTTGCAAAATATCTGGATATCTTTTTTTATCCTCTTTGGCAAATCGGTAAGTAGTCCCCTCTGCTGGGGTTGCTTCTAGGTTATAAAGGTTGCCACTTCTTTCTTGGTAGGCTCGTATATTGTTTCTTATATACTCCATCACCTCTATAGTCAACTCTTCCCCAAAAGAGGTTGAGATATCTTCTGCATCCCCACTAAAGTTTCGAACCATCTCGTTAAGCCCATTGACCCCAATGGTGGAGAAGTGATTGTCAAATCCTTTGAGATATCTTTTGGTATAGGGGTACAAACCGTTTTGAAAAAGGGTATTGATCGTTTCTCTTTTTTTCTCCAAAGTGCTATAAGCGATATCCAAAAGCTCTTGAAGCCCATAAAAAAATCTCTCTTTATCTTGAGAATAGAGGTATCCAAGCCGTGCCATATTGATAGTGACCACCCCTATACTTCCAGTCATCTCTGCACTTCCAAAAAGTCCATTTCCCCTTTTGAGAAGCTCTCGTAGATCAAGTTGCAACCGACAACACATACTTCGTACAGCTCCTGGTTTATACGCTTCTTTATTTTCTACTTTTTGCCCATTTTCATCGAGGATATACTGACTTCCTACAAAGTTTTGAAAATAGCTTGAACCTATTTTTGCACTGTTTTCAAGGAGTATCTCTACATTTTTTCCCTCCCAATCAAAATCCTCCGTGATATTGACCGTTGGGATGGGGAAAGTAAACGGCTGACCTGTTTTATCCCCCTCAGTCATAATCTCATAATAGGCTTTATTGATAAGATCCATCTCATTTTTAAAGTGTTGAAAAGTGAGATCTTCAAATCTATTTACCCCTCTTGTTTGGATCACTAAGAAAAGCTCCTCATCCTCAAGCCCTTTGAATAGGTGTTGGTCATAGCGTGTAGGAAACTGATCTTTGAGATCCTCTGGGACAGTCCAGTCTATGGTGATATTGGTAAATGGGCTTTGTCCCCACCTAGATGGGACATTGAGATTATATACAAAGCTTCGTACCGCTTTTTTGATCTCTTTGTATTCAAGTTTATCTTTAAAGACATATGGAGCCAAATAGGTATCAAAAGAGCTAAATGCCTGAGCTCCTGCCCACTCACTTTGCAAGATCCCTAAAAAGTTTGCCATCTGCCCCAAAGCTTCTCTAAAATGTTTTGGAGCACTACTTTCAACTCTTCCTCGAACCCCATTGAACCCCTCATTGAGAAGTTGTCGTAAACTCCACCCCGCACAATATCCCGTCAAACAATCTAGATCGTGGATATGGATATCTCCATTTCTATGAGCATACCCTTCCTCTTTGGAGTATACCTTATCTAGCCAATAGTTTGCGATCACTTTTCCAGCAAGATTGTTTACAAGTCCAGAATTTGAGTATCCCGTATTGGCATTGGCTTTGATCCGCCAATCACTTTTATGGATATACTCCTCCACACTATGGGTAGAATTCACAAAAGTGGTATCTTGCCCTAACCCTAGTATATGTTCTCTCTGCATTTTATGTAAAAATCGATAGGTAATAAACGACTTCATCACATCAAAATATTGATACTCAAAAAGAGTTTTTTCGATCAAATCTTGGATATCCTCTACAGTGTTGATATTGTCCCAATAGACTTTTTTAATCACTTTTGCAAATACCGCTTTATTGTAAGTGATATTTACACTTTTAAACGCTTTTTTAATAGCATCTTCTATCTTAAACTGTTGAAACTCCTCTTTTGAACCATCTCTTTTATATACCAACTCATCCATTCAAATACCTTTGCATTTATTTAAAAGTATTGTATCCCTTTTCAAAACCAAAAAGATTGATATAAGTCAAAAAATGTACAATTTGTATAA
>JAGYNS010000142.1 GCA_018399655.1 Campylobacterales bacterium | reverse complement strand
TTATTGTGAGCTGCGGTCTGATAACGGAACACAAAAAGAGCATCACATACAAATATTGAGCAAAAAGATCACCTACCCACTTGTCGTATTGGCTTTAGGTTCAGCAATTGTTGGGTTTTTAGGAGCCAATGAAGCGTATGGTGGATCAAACTGGTTTGCAAACTTTTTAAGCCTTGATGAACATCTATACCACCCATCTCATAGTAGTGAATATATTTTGGGGCTTATTAACCTATTTGTAGCTATTCTTGGTATCTATGTCGCTTCAAAACTTTTTTTCAAAAATACAAAAGAGCCAGTACAAAACAGCGTATTGAAAAAACTTCTTATCAATAAATTTTATATCGATGAGATCTATGAAAAAACTATTGTACAAACGCTAAGAAAATCAAGTGTTTGGCTTGATACAGTGTTTGATCAAAAAATAGTAGATGGCTTTATAAACCTAACTGTAGTAGGTTATAGAGGGGTTGCATTACAGTTTGCAAAGTTACAAAATGGACAAGTCAAAGACTATGCTACATATATCATTTTTGGCGTTTCACTTTTAAGTGCTATTTTACTTGTGGTATTGGGGAGTTAATATGGAAAATATACTTACAAACATCATCTTTTTGCCCCTTGTTTTTATCATAATTATGGGACTATTTAAAGTGCCACTTCATATTTTAAGAGTTGGGGCATTGAGTGTCTCATTGATGGTATTTATTTTAGTGCTAGTACTTACTTACCATTTTGACCCAGATCAAACGATGCAATTTGTCCATATAGCACCTTGGATCACAAGTTATGGGATCACCTATTATATAGGAGTCGATGCTATCTCTTTAGTGCTATTGCTACTTATTTCATTTTTAATGCCACTACTATTTATCTTTTTATGGAATGAAAAAAGAAAAGGGTTCTTTTACAATCTTCTTTTTTTACAAATGGGGGTTATGGGTGTTGTAGTTTCACTTGATCTTGTGTTGTTTTATCTTTTTTGGGAGATGATGTTACTTCCTATATTTATTATGATAGGAAAGTATGGATATGGGATGCGTCAATTTAATGCGATGAAAATCATCATTATGACAGTACTAGGATCTATGGCGATGCTTTTTTCGATCCTTTATTTAGGGTATGAATATCTTCAAACAACTGGGGCGTGGAGTTTTGCCCTTTCAGATCTCTCCACTTTACAATTTGATCCAAAAACCTCTATAGTAATTGCTGGTGGTTTTTTATTAGCTTTTGCTATAAAGATTCCACTTGTGGGGTTTCATACATGGATGGCACCAGCGTATAGCTCTGCTCCAACGCCAGCACTTGTGATCCTTTCAGCTATAATGGCAAAGCTTGGTATCTATGGAATTTGGAGATTTGGGTTTGAGCTCTTTGAAGAGCCTCTTTTGTTTTATACTCCACTATTTATCACTTTTGCACTCATTGGGGTGATATTTTATGCGATTCATGCCATTATGGAAAAAGATCTAAAAAAGATGTTTGCATTCTCTTCAGGATCACATCTATCATTGATAGCCCTGGGACTCATCGTTGCTAATACCTATTCTTGGAATGGAAGCTTATATCTTGTAGCTACTCATGCACTGAATAGTGCGGGGATATTTTTGATGATAGGGATGCTAGGAATGAGACTCAAAACCATCACTATAGATGATCTAGGGGGCTTAGCAAGTGTAGCTCCACGGTTTGCTTTTTTGTTTGCTTTTTTTGCTTTAGGGATCGCTGGTATTCCAGGAACTGGTGGATTTGTAGCAGAACTTCTTATCATCATTGGGGCATTTCAATACAACATTTTTGTAGGAATTATAAGTGCCACAACGATGATAGCCGCGATGATATTTGTTTTTTGGATGTTACAGCGAACTATCTACGGCAAAACCAATACTGTCACAGCAGATTTTAAAGATCTTCGTATTTCTGAGATGTTTATTTTGGTTCCAATTGCATTTTTAATTTTACTCATGGGAGTGGCACCATCACTGTTTACGCCACTTTTTGAGACCAATTTAGAAATACTACTCACACAGTTAGGGGGTGTTTTATGATCTCGTATGGATTTATCTATGCTCTAGCCCCAACTTTGGTTGTGATTGGGGCACTTACTCTTTTGATGCTAACCTTTTCAAAAAACCTCAGCACAAAACACTTTAGCTTTATAGCGGTTGGATTTTTATTTGTAGCTTTAATTATACAACTTATTTTATTTAATAGTATCACCTCATCTGGATATCTTTTTGAAACTATCTTTAATAAGATGTTTGTGATTGATAAGTTTTCACTCCTTTTTGATATTCTGTTTTTAAGTGGAGCGATGTTTACACTGCTTATCAATACCCACTATTTTAAAAGTAGAGATTATTATGATGGGGAGTTTTTTGCCCTACTTCTTTTAAGTGTTTTTGGGATGATGATGTTAGCTCACGCCAATGAACTTATCACCGCTTTTATAGCTTTAGAGGTAGCTTCTATATCTGTATATATTTTAGTTGGATACAATAAACACAATATCAAAAGCTCCGAAGCGATGCTTAAATATATCGTTTTAGGAGCTCTTGCTGGTACTTTTTTTATATTGGGATCAGCACTTGTATATGGAAGTGTAGGTTCAACCCACCTTGGAGATATTTTTACATTTATCCAAAGCAATCAAACTGCAGATTTGACACTACTTATTATTGGACTATTTTTTATCCTTGTGACGATATTATTTAAAATAGGAGCCGTACCATTTCACTCTTGGGTTGTAGATGTGTACCATGGAGCACCATTTCCAGTGACTATGTTTATGGCAGCTACTTTTAAAATAGCTATTTTTGCACTACTATTACGCCTTTATTTGGTGGATTTTACCCCATTTTATGATATTTTTTCTATTATTATACAAATTGTGGCAGTCCTTACACTTGTAGGCGGGTCTTTTTTAGCAATTTCTCAAACCAACTTAAAAAGGATGCTAGCAGGTTCAAGTATCGTCCATGGTGGATATTTGCTCATAGCTTTATCATCAGTTGGGTTAGGAGCTTCATTTGCAGCGCCAGCGATTGTATTTTATCTGATCTCATACTTTATAAGTGCTGTTGGGGCATTTGGGATATTAAGCTTTTTAGCAAGTGATCAAAAAAAGAGATTGACCTTTGAACACTTCAAAGGGTTTGCCCATGAGCGACCCTATATGGCTGCGATGATGTCTATATTTATGCTCTCCCTTGCAGGATTCCCTTCCACCATTGGATTCCTTGGAAAATTCTATATCTTTTTAAGTGCCATAGAATCTGGACAGATATTTTTAGCAGGTCTTGGGATAACCATAGCCTTTATATCGATCTATTACTATTTTAAGCTTATCGCACTGATGTATTTTTACCCTTCAAATAGCTCTCAAGAGAAGTTCCCAATTGCTATTACAAGTGTTGTAATTGTTCTTATGGCGGTACTTACTATTTGGGGAGGATTAGGAACTGGACTTGTATCGTTTCTCCCTGGAGCTGATGGACTTATTCAAGTAGCACAAGAATCTATAGAGCAAATAGCGAAATAAAAGCAATAGTAGTTGTAGTTTTACAACTACTACTCCGCTATGCAGATCTCTTTTTTCATCATATGTTGAATAGTCTTATACGCTACTAAAATAACTACTAAAGTGGTCACTACCATAAAAAAATAAGCAAAATAACTATACAGTGCAACTTGTGTCATCTTAAAAGCGAGCATAGAAGCTATGGTTACTGCGGCTAGTGGAAAGGTAAACGCCCACCATGAGATAAAAAACTTTAGATTTAAAAAGTTTTTATACATAAAAAAAAGTAAAAAGCTAAAAAATAAAATAAATGATCTGTTCA
>JAGYNS010000141.1 GCA_018399655.1 Campylobacterales bacterium | reverse complement strand
ATTGATAAAAATATGTTTTTGGTCATGTTTTTTTTCTAAAACCTCTATAGCATTTGTAAAGATATTCATCAACACTTGAATAAGATCATTTTTATGAGCAAGTATCTCGATATTTTGTAAATTGTTTGTTATTTGTATTTCTCTATTATCAAGTTTTGAGCTTAATAGCTGTATGGTTTTATCCACTATAACTTTGATATTGAAATATTGTTTGGGAACATCATTGGATAAAAAATCTCTAAATACATCCACCGTATTAGACATATGCCCAATAGCATTATCGATCTCATCAACCATTTTTATCAAAGATTCTTTGCTGAGTGTATCCATCTCTTGTTCTATTCTGATGTTTGCATTGGACATAGAGATCACACTTAAAGGCTGTTTCCACTGGTGTGTTATACTCTCAAACATCTCCCCTAGTGTTGCTAGTTTTGATTGCTCAATCAATAATTTATCTTTTTGCTGAATATTTTCTTTTAAACTATCCTCTTGCACTTTTAGGCGTATATGGGTATCGACTCTTGCTTTTAAAATAGCTGGTTCAAAAGGCTTTGTCACATAATCTACTGCCCCATACTCAAATCCTGCTAAAATATCCTGCTCATTTTCCAAAATAGTTAAAAACATTACGGGGATATGGAAAAGCTTTGGATCTTTTTTAATCCGCTGGCATAGCTCATATCCATCCATCCCAGGCATAATAATATCAAGTAAAATAAGATCAATATCGTTGTGATCTTGAAGTATTTGCAACGCTTTTTCCCCATTGGTTGCAGCGGTGATATTATACTCTTGTTTTAAAATTTCAATCACCATTTGAATATTTTGGGGTGCATCATCTACAACTAAAATTTTTCTTTTTTTCTCTATCTCTTTTTCCATCTCTTTTTCCTTCTTTTTTATAAGCTGTTTTTCAATCTTTTCAAAAAGTTCTTCCACCGATACAGGCTTAGAGATATACTCATCACCTCCTACACTCAAAGCTTTTTGTTTCTCTTGATCATCACTCATAGAGCTTATAAATATAACAGGGATATCTTGGGTGTTTTGATTTTGTTTTATCACTTTACACACCTCGTAACCACTCATTTCAGGCATCACTATATCAAGTAAAACTAGATCAGGTGGATTTTGCTTTTGAACCATCTGCAAAGCTTTTTGTCCAGTTTTTGCTGCTACTACTGAGAATCTATCTTTGAGTATTGTTGTCAACAATTGTATATTTGCAGCCACATCATCCACTATGAGAATCTTTTTTTTCCCCATTATTTTAGTCCTTGTAAAAAGTTTTCTATATCTTGTTTTACTTTATCTGTATCAAAATTATTGAGATCTTCACTGAGTGTATTAGCAAATTGCTTATGCTCCTCCTCTAAATAAGGGAGCAGTTGTTCCAAATACTCTTCACAACGAGCAAGATCCTCTTCTAAATTTTCATAAATATTTTGCACTATCATCACCACTTTTTCTTTGTCAAAACTTTTTTTCTCTATTTTTTGCTCTTGAAGTTTATCTATAGCTTCTAGTACCTTTTCCAACTCTAGCTCAAACTCTTTTAAAAGTTTTGATGATGGCTTGGCATCTTTTTTTACAATTCTATCGATCACTATAAGTTTTTCATACAACTTAAATGCGCCAATATTTCCACTTACCCCTTTGATCTCATGAACTTTACTTTTCAATTGCACTATATCATCACTGTGTATCAATTGATCTATTTTGCTATAACTATCTTTATAATTACTTGAAAACTGTTTGAGTATTTTTATATAAATATCTTCCGAGTTATTCAATTTTTGAAGTGTTTTTTTTACATCAAATATACCTTTATCTAAGATATTTACTAACTGTGGTACTTGATCTTTTTTCGATTTTTGAACCACTTTTTTCTTTGAGTCTAAAAACTCCCCCAATACTTTAAAAAAATGATCTGGATCGATAGGTTTCGTCACATGCTCATCCATACCAACTTTCAAACTTTTCTCTTTATCTCCCAAAAGAGCGTTGGCACTTAAAGCTATGATTGGGACATTTTGAAAGTAATCTCCTTTCATCTTACGGATCTGTTTGGTCGCTTCAAGACCATCCATATTTGGCATCTGTATATCCATCAAAATAATATCATACTGCTTTTGTTGAATCTTTTGAAGGGCTTCTAAACCATCATTGGCTATATCCACATTGAGCCCTTTTTCTTGAAGCATAAAGCTTGTAAACTCTTGATTAAGCTTGTTATCTTCTACAAGAAGTACTTCTCCTTGTTCAAACTCCTCCTCTATGCTTTGGTGTGCTTCACCAATATCATCTTCATCTATACCATTATACAGCTCCAATATTTTGTTATACAGCGTAGAGGGGGAAACTGGCTTACTTAGATATCCTTGAATTTGTAAAGAGGAAAGATCTTGATCTACAATATCACTTGAATACGCTGAAACCATTATTGTTTTCATATTTTTCTTTTTTATCTCATCATAGGCTATTTTATAGGTTTCGATCCCATTAAGAGGCTCCATTTTATAATCTAAAAGCAATAGATCAAAATCATTTT
Source organism: Campylobacterales bacterium (assembly GCA_018399655.1). GTDB lineage: Bacteria > Campylobacterota > Campylobacteria > Campylobacterales > Arcobacteraceae > JAIOSF01. The sequence continues at coordinate 1,346 of JAGYNS010000141.1, read as the reverse complement.
GTTTGATAAGCTCAATGGCTACTTTCCCATTTTTAGCACTTGATACAGTATACCCAAAAGACTCAAGCATCGCACTTAGTACATCTATAGCACTTTGATTGTCATCTACTACAAGCACTTTGAGGTTTTTTATCGAATCAAGTTTTTGAAGATATGGAGCTTTTTTTGAAGATTTTCTTGCCTCAATCGTAAAACAAAATGTAGACCCAACATCAGGTTTTGAACTTTCTATCCAGATATCTCCACCTAAAAGCTTTGCGAGCTTTTTACAAATAACAAGTCCTAGCCCCGTCCCTTCAAAAGTTCTCGTTGCAGAATTATCCACTTGTAAAAACTCCTCAAAAAGTTCATCTTGAGACTCTTTACTCAACCCTATTCCTGTATCTTTCACACAAAACATTATTTTGATATTATTGCCTTGATAAGCTATAAGACGAGTAGTTACAACCACTTCTCCACTGTTAGTAAATTTTATAGCATTGGATAAAAGGTTGTTTAATATCTGCCCTAGCCTTAGCTTATCACTTTTTATATATGGTGGGATATCAGGATCATAGTGTGCTAAAAGTTCAATATTTTTCTCTTCAGCTTTGAAGCTCATCACACTTAAAATATCCATAATCATCTCATTAAATTCAAACTCTTCGCTGTGAATAGTAAGTTTTCCAGCCTCTATTTTACTAAAATCTAAAATATCATTAATCAATCCTAAAAGAGAGTTTGCCGCATGGTTTGCTTTTTTGATATAGTTTTCTTGAACAGAGGAGATTTCTGTTTTTTCTAGTAGGTACAACATCCCCAAAACTGCATTCATTGGAGTTCGTATCTCATGACTCATTTTAGCCAAAAACTCAGATTTTGCACTATTTGCAGCTATCGCTTCTGCTTGGGCAGCTTGTAACTCCTCTCTAGCTTGCACCTTATCATCTATATTTTCTTTGATTGAAGCATAGTAGCTAATACTTCCACTTTTATCAAAAATAGGAGCGATCACCGCACTCTCCCAAAATATTTTTCCATCTTTTGTTTTATTGGCAAGTTCCCCTTGCCATGTCTGTCCATTGGTAATAGTCCCCCAAAGCTCTTGGTAAAATCTTTCATCATGGTAACCAGATTTTAAAATACTAGGGTTTGCACCTATTAGCTCCTTTTTTGAATACCTACACTGCTTTATACAAAAAGGATTTATATACTCTATTTCCCCTTCGGTGTTTGTAATAATCACGGAAACATTACTTTGTTCTATCACTTGCGAAACTTTTGCTAACTCTTTTTGAAGCCTTTTTCTTTGATTGATCTCATTTTTAAGCTGTTTATTCCATAACAATATCACTCCAATGATCACA
>JAGYNS010000140.1 GCA_018399655.1 Campylobacterales bacterium | reverse complement strand
CTATCAGTAGAAAAATAGATATATCCATCAGGGGATTCTACCACTTGGCGTACTCTTTGGTTGAGATTTTCAAAATATCTATTCTCTTTTTTCACTTCCAAATTCTCATCTAGCACTATATGATTGAGGTGGGTCATTGCTAAAGCCCCTAAAAAAAGATCCCCTTTCCATTGCTTAAAAATCTTCCCACTATACACCATCAATGAACTAGGTGCAATAGAGGGGATATATACCTTTATAGGATCTTCCATCCCCTCTTTTGACTTTGCTTCGCCTACATCTGAAAAATTCCAATACTCTTTTCCATGAGACACTGTAGCCCAACCATAGTTTTTCCCTTTTTGAATGATATTGATCTCATCGCCACCCCTTGGTCCATGTTCACTAGAAAAAAGGATATCTCTATTTTTATCATAGACTAAACCTTGAGGGTTTCTATGCCCATAGCTATAGATCTCATCAAGTCCATTACGCCCTACAAATGGGTTGTCTTTTGGAACACTCCCATCAAGATGAAGTCGCATAATTGTCCCTGCGTGCGTTTGGATATCTTGTCCATTTGGACGATGCCCACGATCTCCTACTCCAAAGTAAAGATACTTATCATCAAAAGTTATTCGACTCCCAAAATGAGCACCTGAGTCTGTAGCTGATTTGGTTACTATTAGCTCTTCCCAATCATAAAAACGATCCTCTTGTAGCTTTACTCGAGCGAGAACCGTAACCCCTTGTCCATTTTGCTCTTTTGAGTAAGTAAAATATATCCACCCATCAGTTTTAAAATGAGGTGAGAGCTGAACATCCAAAAGTCCCCCTTGCCCTTTTTGGAAGATATTTGGAGTGTTTTTGAGACTTTGTAGTGAGTTTTTTTTCATATCTACTAAAGATATCTCACCATACTTTCCTGTGATAATTATCTTATTCTCATCTAAAAATGCCATCCCCCAAGGGATACTTAACCCCTCTACAACCTTTGTATACTTAAAATCTTGTGCAAAACTTACACTTATAAGTAAAAAACCTATGACTAGATATCTCATCTCAAACTCCTCGTATAATAAATTTATGAATATATCAACTAGCTTTTAGCTAAAAAATATATTCTTGTAAGATTGAAGTACTAACTTCAAATCTGGAGTGGTAACTTAAATTCAGACACTTTTTTTGATAATTCTAAGCAGCCATTTCAATGTGTAACATTAAATTAATTTCTTCAAATCTCACTGGAGATAAATTTCCAAGATAACTATGTGATCTTGTTCTATTATAGTAAAATTCTATATATTCAAAAATCTCTTGTTTAGCTTGTTTTTTAGTATAAAAATATCGCTGATAAATTAACTCATTTTTTAAGGATTTAAAAAAACTCTCTGCTACTGCATTATCCCAACAATTGCCTTTTCTGCTCATACTTTGAACTATTCCATGCTTTTGTAATAAATCCTTATGGCTATAAGAAGCATACTGACTTCCTCTATCTGTATGCCATAATAATCCTCTTTGTGGATTTCTGTGTCTTATAGCCATATTTAAAGCATCATTTACAAGAGACACTTTCATAGTTTCATCCATTGACCATCCTACTACTTTTCTTGAATATAAATCAATCACAGTTGCAAGATACAACCATCCCTCTCCTCTATATTTATCTCTTGTGTTTTTGTCTTTTTCTATTGTATGGTAGGATTGATTAGACTAGCTATAGATGTAAGCAATTAGTACTTTTTTCAGCTAGCCTCTCGTTGTCTATTCATATTGATTTGTTTTGTAATATTTGAAAGCTCATACAAATTTTCATTGATAGAAGATTTTTGTTTTTTTATCGATTTGAGCCAACTTAATACTTCAGATAAGTGCCAAATCGAGGGATTTCCTATGTGAATTGGTGCTGGTAATGATGTGGTATCTGTATTGAACAGCTTTCTTGTGTATTGTCTTGAATGCCCCAAAAGAGATGAGATATCTGAAATACTTACTATATCAGGGCTAGCTTCAATAAGTTTTGTAGATGGGATAGCTTTTTTTACATCATTTATGGCACTTTCAATCGCCTCAGAAGCACTGAAAGCTTCTCTTGTAAAAGAGAAAGAGATCATCCCTAGTTGTCCTGTACTTATAGTTGCATCATCGCACCCATTTTCAAAAAGTGCATCAAGATACTCATCTGGATCTTTCTTTCCATCTACTAATTTAAATATCAATTCAAAATCAAACTCTTTCATTTTATTTATCCTCCTTGTAAATACATTTATCTACTATTCGTTTTAGTTGCTTCGCATGATTAACGCTGTTTTTAGGAGTACTCCAAATACTTGTTGAACAATAAATACCATTCCAACAACTTGTATCATTGTTATGACACCTCATGACACCCCAAGCATGAGATTTGCTTTTGCTGTGTACTTCAACTGTCCAGCCATTTTGTTCAGCATATTGTAAAACCTCTTCTATTTCTTTGCTTTTATGTTTTTTTCGTGCCAACTAACTACCTTTGTATACAAAATTATATCTAATATTTATTTAGTTGTCAATTGACAACTAGCAGATCTCTTTTAAATACCCCTCAACTCTTGTCTGAACTTTTTGAGCTAAGAAATCAGGACTTAGCACTTTTATATGGGGTAAGAGGGTCAGTAGGGGCCAGGTGATGCTAATGCTAAGATATCACCTTGATCATTACTAAGCTCTTCTACAAAAGAGATATACTTTTCATCTTTAGAAGCTAGTTTAGCTCCAGTTTGCCACTTATCAAACTCTTTTTGTTCAATATAATTTTCCAAAGCTTCTTTATAGATAGATGATGTTGTTGTTTGAAGCTCATTTTTCAAAAAACATCCATGCCCATAAGGCTTTTTAGAATAATACCTTTTCCCATGCTCCACAATCAAAGCGTGGTATTCTTGATAGATCTTTCTTCGCTCTTCTTTCTCTTTGATCTTCTTTGCGATGGTATCTTCAAAAAGTGCTTTGATCTGCTTATATTTTGCCTTATCACTTATAATTTCTAGTTCACAAAGCAATCTTTTAGTATAAGCATCTACTTTAAATTGATCTTCATTGTACCCATAAAGTAAAATAGAATCAGCTGTTTCTTCACCAATTCCTTTTACTTTTAAAAGCTCATCTCTACTTGGTACTCTACCATCGAGTGTATTAAAAAAATCACAAAAGTTTAAGATATAGCTTGCTTTTTGATTAAAATACCCTGCTGGTTTAATAGCAAGTTTCAGTTCATCTATATCAAGTTGTTTTATAGCTTTTGGTGTCAGGGAATTTCGTTTTTCTAGATTGTCAAGTGCTTTTTGAACTGAGAGAAATGTAGTATTTTGTGTAAGGATAGAGCCTAAAGCCACTTCAAAAGTTTGATCACTATTTTTAGGATAGCTATAATCATTTGGATGATACCCAACTGCTTTAAAAGGCCACCATCCTTGTGGTCCATACTCTTTTAAAAGTTGTTCATATATTTTTATAATCATATTGTAATAGTATCATAATATCATACAAATTCAATACTATTTTGATAAAATATCACTATGTTTGATTTTGGTTTATTTCTTCTTTTTAGTATCAGTGCGTTTGTTTTGGCTTTGACCCCAGGTCCTGACAATCTTTATATACTCACCCTTAGTATTGCAAGAGGTTTTCGTACTGCTTTTATTACAACTCTTGGGTTGTGCAGTGGTATTATTATCCATACAGCCCTTGCAGCATTTGGGATCTCTGTAGTACTGCAAACAAGCCCTTTAGCTTTTGATATAGTGCGATATATTGGTGCTTTGTATCTATTGTATTTGGCATATATAACTTTCAAACACAAAGATGATCCTTTACGATTCGATCTACACAATGATTTTCAAGAAGAAAAAAAACTTTTTATCAAAGGTTTTTTTATGAATATTACCAATCCAAAAGTTGCCTTGTTTTTCTTAGCTTTTTTACCACAAT
>JAGYNS010000014.1 GCA_018399655.1 Campylobacterales bacterium | reverse complement strand
AGCTCTTGTTGACTTAATAGATATTCTCTTTCAATATTTTCAAGCTCATCCACATGCTCAGTATAAGTATTTAAAAAAACTATTAAAGTGATAAACACTGTAATAAGTGCTGTAAAACTTACAATGATTTTTGTAACTTGATTGATACTTTTGTTTTTAAACATTCTTATCATCTATCACAACCCTATCTCCTTCGTTATGTACAATTGTACCATATCAATCTCATTTGTATGATTAGTCAACGCATTAAATCATTTTTTAAGTAATTAAAAAATAAAATACTTGTAAATATTATGAAGGATTCTTATGAAAAAAATTATTTTTAAACTTTTTGTTATCTTTTTATTACCGAGTAGTTTCCTTTATGCAAACTCATCATTTGGATCAATTGCTACAGGCTCACAAAAAGGTACCTATATCCAAGTAGGAGATGATATCTCAAAGCTATTTGAAAAATACAAGGCTGATCTGAAAGTATTAAATACAAAAGGTTCTATTGATAATCTTGAAATTCTCACAGGGATGAAGCCTACTCAAAAAGCCTCATGGGGAATTGTTCAAAATGATGCTTTAGATTATTTTCGTTTTTTATATTTTAAAGAGACAAGAGAAGATGTGAAAAAAAAGGTTAAAACAATTATGCCACTATATGGGGAACATATCCATATCTTTAAGAAAAAAAGCAAAGATATAAAATTTTTAAGAGGTGGTTTTTTAAAAGTAGGAGTTTTAAGTAAAAAAAGTGGTGCAGCGATCACTGCAAATATCTTAGAAAACAATTTTGGAACAAGATTTAAGTATGTATATACTTCATTTAGTGAGGCAAAAGAGTATCTTAAAGATGGTGTAATAGATATCTATATCGATGTGATTGCGATGCCTAGCAAAAAATACAACAACTTGCAAGGTATAGATTTAGTAGCACTTCCAAATAATGGATTATTGAACAAAACCTATATCCCTACATATTTCACCCCTGCTACATATAAATGGCTTGATAAAAAAGTTCCCGGATATCAAGTACCAAGTATACTAGTAACCAATCTTGTGGATCCAAAGTTTGATCAAACTGTTGGTGTGTTTTTAAAAGTGATTCATACAAACTATCCTCAACTTTTAAACTCAGGTCATCCAAAATGGAAAGAGGCCTATAAAAATAGATCGTTTAAGCCAGACAATCTTCATCAAGTTGCAAAAAAGCTGTTACCGAAATAGCCTTAAAAGTTTTACAAGAGGATTTTCATCGGTATAGATCTTGACAAACTCCACACCCCATTTTTGAAACTTTTTAAAAAGCTTTAGATCATAGCTTTGGATATATTTGGTATACTGCTTTACCTCTTTATCTCTCAATACAAGCTGTGATCGCTGTAGTGTTGCTGGGTCTACAATCTCCACCCCACCCAAAGAGATTGGATTCTCTTCAAATCGATCTCTTACTACTATGGCTATAAGCTCATGCTTTTTTGCCAACAGTTTGAGATCTAAATCTTCACACTCCAAAAAATCACCCACCAAAAAAAGGATCGATTTTTGAGGAACTTGCTTAAAAAGTTGGTCTTTTATAGTGTGATACTCTATAGTTTTTCCTATAACTGGATAGTTATACAGTGTTTGAGCCATATACTCAACACTTTTGATATTTTTTGATTTTTTTGTGATAAGCTGTAAACTATCTGTAGCGATAAAACTTGCAAAATTATCATTTGATGCAATAGCACTATACCCTATTATAGAGGATATTTGAGTGATAAGCTCTTGTTTTTGAATATGGGTTCCAAAATAGACACCTCCACCCATAAGTGCTACTACATTGATATCAAGCTGTCTTTGTGCATGAAACACTTTGACATAGGGTTTTCCTATCTTTGCACTGATCACCCAATCAATCTTTCGTACATCTTCCCCATCTTCATACTCACGAAGCTCAGCAAAGTCATACCCCTCCCCTTTAAAACGGGAAGTATTATTTCCAATCATTTGGGAAAAAACAGACTTTTTTGTTTTGATAAGAAGTTTTTTTAGATTTTTATCCACTTTTTACCTTCGTATTATCGACTTAAACTCTTGTGTGATCTCCTCTTCTCTTTGATGCAAATAACGCAATAAAGTTCTCTCATCTGCTTTATTAACTTGCATAAGTACGACCACTTTTAAGTTTGTACTTTTTTGATCTATCCTTATCACTTCACATTTTGCAAACACTTTGGTAAACTTTTTCTCTTGTATCATCTTATTAGGTCCCCCTAGATCAAACCCTAAAGTAAGATCAAAGTGATCCTCCAGATGAAATGGGAGGTTCGTATCTGTTGTAATAAGTTCTGCAGATCGAAAAGAGAGATAATCCACTACAAAATCAACTCTATGCTTTTCTAAATAAACACTTGCTTTACAGCTACTATCTGTTTTGAAACGGTTATAGTTTATATCTCTTTGTTTGTATTCTAAAAAATAAGGGTTAGAAAGGATCAAACTTCCACTTTTTATATCAAGTTGCTTTAATGTAGCATGGATATATTGATTTTGCTCTGTTTTTAGTACAACAAATTTTTCAAATTTTGCAGCTATGATTTGAGTTGGTGCTGCTTGGATCACAAAATATTCACTATTTGATCTTACAATATTGGCATAGTTGCGTATCATTATCCCCTTGTAATTATTTAAAACCTCCACTAGCTCTTTTTTCTTTTCAAGTTTTTCAATCAACTCCAAACATAACTCTTTTTGGGTCTTTGGTGGCGTTTGAGAAACTTGAGTAACTATTTTTTTAGAACTTTTCATATCCACTTTCTCTTGGACTTTTGGCTCTACTTGAGGTTTTTTCTCATTTTGGGTATTTGGTTCACTCTTTTGGATATCTTGCTGTTTTTGATCCTCTTTAAGCTTTGGTAACTCTTTAGGCTGTTGCACAGCTTGCTCTTTTGTTTTTGGTGGATTTGGCTTTGGAGCAACAGGTGGTTTTTTCTTCACTACCGTTATAGGTACAAGCTTTGTCAATATTGAAGCTAACTTTGCAAAAGTGATAGGCTTAAGCAACATTTGGGATATCCCCATATCAAGATGTTGTAAAAGCTCATAGGTCTCATTTTGCTCACTTAAGGTGATAATAATAGTTTTTGAAGAGCTGTTTTTAATATCATCTAAAAGCTCCAAAGCACTTGGTTGTTCAAAATCAAGCTCCACAATAACTACTTGAGGTTTATACCTTTTAAAAAGTTCAATCCCCTGTTTGAGATCATACGCTTGGTGTACTTTTTGAAAAGTTTTATTCAAGTAGACCCCAAAACTTCTTTGAAGCTTTTTATCACTATCTACATAAAGGAGTTGTTTGTCACTTCCTATTTTTTGTAATTGGATTAAATCACTCATAGTAACCTTTGAATTTATTTTAATAAAGGATAATATAATCTTGCTTAAGAGTCCTTTTGAAACCCCTCTTAAGAAACAATTTGTTACAATTTCAAAAATTCAAAACAAAGGTATAGAAAATGTTTCATGAATATAGAGATATAGTAACAGAACTAAAAACATCGAATGCTCACTTTAAAAAAGTGTTTGATGAACACAACGATCTTCACGACCAAATAGATAAAGCTGAAGAGGGTGGTGTAGATCATATCGATCCTGTTGAGATTGAGCGAATGAAAAAAGCAAAGCTAAAGCTCAAAGATGAAGCGTATGCTATGATTATGGACCATAAAAAAGCAAACAACAAGTAGTATTCAAATTGCCATAATCAAAAATAGGCTAGGGAGTGTATCCTTAGCCTTTTTTATTGATTAAGCAACAATTAGATAAAATAACTCAATTTATTAAAAAGAAGGTAACTTTAACATATGGAAAATCTTTTCGAATCACAAGATATAATTGACATAAACATCGAAGACTCTATCAAGGCCTCATACTTAGACTACTCTATGAGTGTTATCATTGGTCGTGCACTTCCTGATGCACGGGATGGACTAAAGCCAGTTCATAGAAGGATACTCTATGCAATGCATGACCTTAATATGAGTTCACGAACTCCTTATAAAAAATCAGCAAGAATTGTAGGGGATGTTATAGGTAAGTACCACCCACATGGTGACAGTTCTGTATATGACGCACTTGTTCGTATGGCACAAGATTTTGCGATGAGAATGCCACTAGTAGATGGGCAAGGAAACTTTGGATCAGTGGATGGTGACAATGCCGCAGCTATGAGGTATACCGAAGCTAGAATGACAAGACTTAGTGAAGATCTTTTAAAAGATATAGATAAAGATACAGTAAACTATATCCCAACTTATGATGATACAGGGAAAGAGCCATCAGTACTTCCTACACGAATGCCAACTCTTCTAGTAAATGGAAGTGAAGGGATCGCTGTAGGTATGGCTACAAAAATCCCACCACATAATCCAGGGGAAGTGATGGATGCTCTTGTACATCTTATAGACAACCCAACAGCAGATGCTACAGAGTTGATGCAATTTATCCAAGGTCCAGATTTCCCAACGGGAGCTACTATATTTGGAAGACAAGGGTTTACAGATGCTTATAAAACAGGGCGTGGAAAAGTAAAAATACGAGCAAAACACCACACTGAGACCAAAGGGAAAAAAGAGGTTATTGTAATAGATGAACTCCCTTATCAAGTCAATAAAGCAAAACTTATAGAACAAATAGCCAACCTTTCAAAAGATAAAATGATCGATGGGATCAGCGAAGTAAGAGATGAATCAGATAGAGATGGTACGAGAGTTGTGATTGAGCTAAAAAAAGATGCGATGAGTGAGATTGTTTTAAACAACCTTTACAAACAAACTCCACTACAAACCACATTTGGAATTATCCTTTTAGCGGTTCATAATAAAGAACCAAAGATATTTAATCTTCCAGAGATATTAAATATCTTTTTAACCCATAGAAAAACAGTCATTATTAGACGAACTATTTTTGATCTTGAAAAGGCAAAAGCAAGAGCTCATATCTTGGAAGGTCTTAAAATAGCCGTTGACAACATCGATGAAGTGGTAAAGATCATTCGAGGAAGTGCTAATGATACAGACGCCAATGAGAAATTATGTGCACGATTTGATCTTAGTGAGATTCAAGCAAAAGCGATACTTGATATGAGACTAGGACGACTTACAGGACTTCAAATAGATAAACTCATAGAAGAGCTTAAAGCACTTCTTGAGCTTATAGCAGAGCTTGAAGCTATCTTAAAATCTGAAGAGAAACTCAATGGTCTTATCAAAGATGAACTTCTTGAGACAAAAGAGCGATACAATGACCCACGAAGAACTCAAATAGAAGATAGCTATGATGATATCGATATAGAGGATCTTATCCCAAATGAGCCTATGGTGGTTACCATCACTCATAATGGATATGTAAAACGAGTTCCAATCAAAGCATACGAAATGCAGCGTCGTGGTGGAAAAGGGAAAGTTGCCGTCACAACGCACGATGATGACTTTATTGAGCGATTCTTTGTATCCAATACACACGATACATTGATGTTTGTAACAAACCTTGGGCAACTCTACTGGCTCAAAGTATATAGAATCCCAGAAGGGGCAAGAACAGCCAAAGGGAAAGCGGTAGTGAATCTTATTGATCTTAAACCTGATGAGAAGATCATGGCGATTATCCCAACAACAGATTTCGAACCTGATAAATCTTTAGCATTCTTTACTAAAAATGGTATTGTAAAAAGAACCGCACTAGATGAGTTTAGTAATATAAGAAGCAATGGGGTAAGAGCAATTGTTCTTGATGATAATGATGAGATCGTAACTGCTCAAATAACATTCCCTGAGTCTCAGTTCCTTATGATATTTACAGCTTTTGGTCAAGTGATTCGATTTGAACTTGAAAAAACAAGAACCCAAGGACGAAGTACACGAGGGGTAAGAGGAATTAAGTTTAAAGCTGATGATGATTATGTAGTTGATGCTGAAGTGATTGAACATGAACAACAAGAGCTTCTTACAGTAAGTGAAAATGGTGTAGGGAAAAGAACTGAGGTAGAAGCATATAGACTTACAAATAGAGCTGGATCGGGTGTGATCTCTATGAAACTAAGCCCAAAAACTGGGAAAACAGTAGTTGGAAATGTGATCGTAGATGAGGATCAAGATCTTATGGCACTTACAAGTGTAGGGAAAATGATCCGAGTAGATATGCAAACGATTCGAAAAGCTGGACGAAATACAAGTGGTGTTACCATAGTCAATGTAGACAAAAAAGACAAAGTGGTCAGTATCGCAAAATGTCCAAAAGAGAAAGATGATGAGCTAGATATCCAAGCAGCTGATGATATGGCTGGGATCGATTTAGAAAAAAGAAACTTATTAGATACCAATGAAGGAGAAGATAACTAAATGAGTACAAAATACAATGTAGCAGTAGTAGGAGCCACTGGAGCAGTTGGAGAAGAGCTATTTCGTGTGATGGAGGAGCTTAACTTTCCAGTTGCAGAGCTTTTACCACTTGCAAGTGCAAACAGCGTAGGGACAAATATAAAGTTTAATAACAAAGAGTATCCAGTTGTAGAGCTTACTACTACTGTTTTTGAAGAGCATGAAGTAGATATCGCTTTTTTTAGTGCGGGTGGAAGCATCTCAGAAAAATTTGCAAAATATGCGGTTGAGAGTGGTGCAGTAGTAATTGACAACACAAGCCACTTTAGAATGAACCCAGATGTTCCATTGGTAGTTCCAGAAGTAAATCCTGAAGATATAGAGCTATGGAAAGAAACAGGGATCATCGCCAATCCAAACTGCTCTACTATCCAAATGGTTCTAGCACTGAAACCACTTGACGATCTTTATGGGATCAAAAGAGTTGATGTAAGTACATACCAAGCGACAAGTGGAGCTGGAAAAGCTGGGATGGAAGAGCTAGTACTTCAGATGCAAGACTTTTTTGCTTTTAAACTAGATGAATCTAAAAAAGAGGCATTTGCTCACCAGATCGCTTTAAATGTGATCCCTCAAATTGATGTTCCTCAGCCAAATGGATTTACAAAAGAAGAGATGAAGATGGTCAATGAAACGCAAAAGATCATGAAAAAAAGCATGGCAATAGCAGCAACTTGTGTAAGAGTTCCAGTTTTGAGATCTCATAGTGAAGCGATCACTGTACGATTTGCAGATGATGTCATTGTTGATGTAGATGAAGCGAGAGCCGCTATTCATAACTTTGAAAATGTAGAAGTAGTTGATGATGTAGAAAATGGTATTTATCCTATGCCAATTATGTCAACCGATACAGATATCACTTTTGTAGGAAGAATACGAAAAGATATCTATGAGCAAAATGTTTTACATATGTTTAACGCGGCAGATCAAGTAAGAGTAGGAGCTGCCACAAACTCTGTAAGAATCGCTCAAAAGTGGATAGAACTGCAAGAAGAAGACTAAAAGATGATCAAAAAACTTTTTGAAGCCGCTATTTGGCAAAGTCGGTTTATTGTTTTACTAGCTGTAGTTTTTGGACTTTTAGGGGCTTTTGTCCTTTTTATCGTAGCTTCTATGGATATTTGGGGAGTAGCCGCTTATACATATCAAACGATTGTAACAGGTGCACACCCTGAACATTTTCATGAAGATATAGTGGCTGGAATCATTGGTGCAGTGGATCTTTATCTTATTGCAGTTGTGATGTTTATATTTGCTTTTGGTATCTATGAGCTTTTTATACGAGAGATAGATCAAGCCAATAAAGGAAATGAAGCACGAACTTCGCAAATATTAGTGATACACTCTTTGGATCAACTCAAAGATAAAATTGCTAAAGTAATTATTATGGTGCTAGTAGTAAACTTTTTTCAAAGAGTATTACACACAAAATTTCAAACCCCTTTAGAGATGCTCTATCTAGCACTAGCTATAGCTGCTCTTTCTGTGGGTCTATACTTTTTAGGTATGGTTGGGAAAAAAGAATCAAATGACACAAAAGAAACAACTTAAGGAAAAAATTAATGAGTAAAATATTTGTAGATGCCTGTAAAGGACTAGATACACCATACACACCTGTATGGATGATGAGACAAGCAGGACGATACTTACCTGAATATATGAAAGTTCGTGGTGAAGCAGGAAGCTTTTTAAACCTTTGTCACAATCCACAAAAAGCTGCTGAAGTTACTATTCAACCTTTAGATATTGTAGGGGTTGATGCAGCAATACTGTTTAGTGATATTTTAGTGATCCCTGATGAGATGGGGATGGATCTTGAGTTTATCAAAGGGCAAGGTCCAGTATTTCATGATCCAATCAAAACCGAAGAAGATATCGATAGGCTTCTAGGTGGTGAAGAGGCTGCCAATAAGCTTGACTATGTATACGATACTATCAAACTTTTAAGAGAGCAACTTGATGAGCGAGGGGATGAGATAGCTCTTATAGGTTTTACAGGAGCTCCATGGACACTTGCAACTTATATGATCGAAGGACAAGGGACAAAAACATACAACTTGTGTAAAAAGATGATGTACTCAAATCCTGAACTTCTACATAAAATTTTGAGAAAAGTAACAGATATTATCAAACTTTATATGGAAAAACAGATCCAAAGTGGTGTTGATGTAGTACAAATTTTTGATAGTTGGGCAGCGGCAATAGAGCCAGGCCTTTACGATGAGTTTTCTTGGTCATATATGGTTGAGATATGTGATTACTTAAAAGAGAAATATCCTGAAACGCCTATTATTATGTTCCCTAAAGGGGTTGCTTCTTTTATTGAGCGAGGTTTGGTATATGGAAACTTTGATGTATTTGGAGTAGACTGGGGAACGCCTATGGCTCTTGCAAAAGAGAAGCTAGGAGACAAATATGTCCTTCAAGGAAATATGGAACCATGTAGACTCTACTCAAAAGAGATGACTACAAAATGTGTAGAAGCTATCCAAAAAACAATGGGTGGAAAAAGACATATTTTCAATCTAGGGCATGGGATACTTCCTGATGTACCAGTGGAAAATGCAATACACTTTGTAAGTGAATGCCACCGTGTCAGTGGAAAAAAATAAACCAACAATTATATTTGGACCTGTTCCTTCAAGAAGATTTGGGATCAGTTTAGGGGTAGATCTCTCCCCTACTTCCAAACAATGCAATTTTGACTGCTTGTATTGTGAATTAGACAAAGCAAAAACAGTATCAAAACAAACAGAAGTGATCTTAGTAGATGAGATCATCTCCCAACTACAAATAGCTCTAGCAAAACATAAAAACCTAGATGTGATCACCCTTACAGCCAATGGAGAACCAACACTCTATCCATACCTTGATCAACTTATCGATAAAATAGATACAATAAAAGGCACTACAAAAACACTTATTTTGAGTAATGGAGCTAATATCTATGATCCAGATATCCAAAAGATACTTCAAAAAATAGATATCGTCAAGCTCTCACTTGATTGTGTAAGTCAAAAATGTTTTCAAAAGCTAGATCGTATGGATAAACGAATCGCTTATGAAAAAATAGTAGAAGGGATGGTAGAGTTTAGAAAAAAACATACCAATCAACTCATCACCGAAACTCTTTTTGTCAAAACATTCAATGACTCACAAGAGGAGATAGATGGCATTTATCAAGCACTACTTCAAATCAAACCTGATCGAGTAGATATAGGCACTATAGACAGACCACCAGCATATGATGTAAAACCTGTAAGCTATGAAACCCTTTTAGAAATTGCCGATACTTTCAAAGGTCTACCCGTAACTATAGCACATAGAGAAAAAAGTGTACAAAAATTTGATTATGATGAGGATCAGATACTACGACTTCTTTTAAGGAGACCTTTAAGTAGCGATGATATTGAGCATCTTTTTAGCCAAAAATCTAAAGATATCCTTAAAGAATTAGTAAAAAATAAGCAAATACTAAGTGTAGATAACAATAGTGTAAAATTTTATAAAATATTATAATTTAAGGATAATTTTTTAATTGACAAAATTAAATTATTTGACTATAATTCCACCACTTTAATGAAAGAGTTCTTCTTCAATAATTCACAGCTTCCGGCATAGCTCAGCGGTAGAGTAGATGACTGTTAATCATTTGGTCCCTGGTTCACCATCCCAGGTGCTGAGCCATTCAATTTAAACCCCTTATTTATAAGCTTTTTCAAAATCAACAAAATCACTTGTGCCAAAACTGCACCCTTTATACTTGTATTTTTACAGGAAATCTTGTATAACCTGAATTCAATTCATAAGTGCAACAAACCAACCCAAATTATATCACTATTTTTGAGACCCTCCTTACTTAACTATAAAATCTTTATTTATATCAAAGATAAAGAGAATAGTATTTTAAACGAAAAATTATCCATAAGGAGAAACAATGGCAAGATGTCCAATCACAGGTTTAGGAAGTGACGAAAAAGTAGTAATCCAACAGCTTCAAACAAAGGTACTTATAATAAAGACTGGTGGCCAACCAGATAAATCTTAAAATCCTTTCTCTACAACACTCGAATAAAGTAAATCCACTAGGGAAGAGTTTGATTTACAAAAAGAGCTTCCTCTTCTTCGCAAACTTGACTATGATGCTTTAAAAGAAGATTTAAAAAGTTTGATGACTGACTCATGCAAGAGTGGTGGCCTGCTGATTATGGGCATTATGGACCTTTATTTATACGAATGGCGTGGCATAGTGCTGGTACTTAAGGGTGAACAGGTGATGGAAGAGGAGGTGCTGGAACGGGAAGTCAAAGGCTAGCTCCTCTTAACAGTTGTGATAATGGAAACCTTGATAAAGCAAGGCAAGAAGCCACAACCAATCAAACTCAAATATGGCAATAAAATCTCGTGGGGCTGATTTGATGATACTAGCAGGACTGCTGCACTAGAGGTGATATGGGACTTCAACCTTTGGTTTTGCAGGGGGAGAGAGGATGTTTGGGAACCTGAAGAAGATATCTTCACTGGGGAAGTGAAGATAAATGGCTAGGGGGATGCACGCTATGAAACAAAAGAGAATCGCAATGGACTTGAAAATCCACTAGCAGCAGTTCAAATGGGGCTTATATGTCAATCCAGAAGTGACCAAATGGGGAGCCAAATGTCTTAGAATCGGCAAAAGATATACGGGAAACTTTACACGAATGGCGATGGAGACCGTGAAACTGTTGCACTTATTGCAGGGGGGGTCATACTTTGGGAAGTGTCACGGAGCTGAGATGTTTCAATGTGGTGCAGAGCCTGAAGTTAAAGAGGAATTTTATATCACAAGGGCTTGGATGGTTGAGCAAATTTTTAAGGGAAAGGGGATGATACTATTACAAGTGGGATAGGAGGGTTCTTGGACAGCCAATCCTACAAGATGGGACAATGAATTCTTTGATATATTGTTTGGGTATGATTGGAACCTTGAGAAATCTCAGCGGGTGCTTGGCAGTGGGTTCCAATTGATCCAAAAGAGGAGCATCTAGCCCCAGCAGCTCATAATAAAAATAAAAAAGTAAAACTATTATGACCACTGCTGATCTCGCTTTTAAGGAATGGATCCAATCTATGGACCAATCTCTAAAAGATTTCATGAAAATCAACAAGAGTTTGCTGATGCATTTGCCAAAGCTTGGTTTAAGCTCACCCATAGAGATCTTGGACCAAAGAAGATATTTAGGTCCTGAAGTACCGCAAGAAGATCTTATATGGCAAGATGTGGTTCCAAAAGCAGATTATGAGATGGTGGAAGATTTTGATATTGAAATCTTAAACAAAAGATATTATCTTCAGGGTTGAGTGTATCTGGGCTAGTTAAAACTGTTGGGCTAGTGCTTCTACTTATAGAGATTCGGATAAAAGAGGTGGAGCCAATGGAGCAAGAATGACTAGAACCACAAAAAATTGGGCAGCAAATCAAGGGTGGGAAAAGTTATAGAAAAACTGAAACTATTAAAGAGGAGTTTGACAGACTTGGAGCAAAATATCATTGGCTGATTTAATCATATTAGTGGTGCGGCTGCTATCGAAAAGCCTCTTTGATGGTGGGGTTTGAACTAAAAGTGCCATTTCATACGGGACGAACAGATGCTTCCACAAGAACAAACATTTGCTCCAGCATTTGAACACCTTGAGCCTTATCGCTGATGGATTTAGAAGAAACTTCCAACTAAAAAAATATGCCGTAAGTGGTGAAGAGTTATTTATTGATAAAAGAAGCACAGCTTTTAGGACTTACAGCACCTCAAATGACTGTTTTAGTAGGTGGGATGAGAGCTTTGGGGGCAAAACTATGATGATTCTACTCAGGGGTATTTACCATAGAGTTGGGGTACTTACTAACGATTTTGTAAATCTTTAGATACATCATACCGTTTGGGAACCAAAAGATGAAGAGGAGATGGAGTTTATAGGTACTGAGAGAAAAAGCGGCAAAAAGAGATATACCGCTTCAAGGATAGATTTGCTTTTGGTTCAAACTCCCAACTACGAGCTATTGCAATATGAAGAGGTGTATGCACAAGAGCACTAAAAGAGAAATTTGCCAAAGATTTTATCATAGCTTGGAATAAAGTGATGGATGCCGATAGGTTTGACTGCTCGAAGAGAGCTGAATAAGGAGGTTTTAAATTTTAAAACTTCCAAAGAACTTTTTAAAGACTTCTAATAGGTGTTAAAAGACCGTTAAATATTCCATATTACTAATTTTTAGTTTGAGACACTTGTGTCAAAAACTCCACTGCCATTCGAATACCAGCACCACTTCCACCAAAGCACTTATACCCCCAAGCTTTATCTACAAAAAGCAGGTCCTGCTATATCTATATGTACCCATTTTTGTTTATTCTCCTTTGATAAAGTTATCAAGAAACATCCCAGCAGTAATAGCCCCACCATATCGCGTACTAGAGATATTACAAATATCTGCCACATCACTCTTAAGAGTTTTTTTCAAATATCTATTAAAATCTAACTTGCAGCCAACTCCCTGAAGTGTGAGCATATCTTACTATAGCATCATTGAGTTCACTATTGTTCCCCATAATACCACTTGTATACCCTCCAACCCCTACAACACAAGCTCCTGTATGGGTAGCAAAATCTGTAAAATATAGTCAATATTTTCAATCTCATCTTGAGCATAACATAAACAATCAGCCAGTACCAATCGACCCTCCGCATCGGTATTTTTTACCTCAATAGTGGTTCCATTTTTTGCTTTTAAAATATCATCTGGCTTATACGCATCCCCACCAACTATATTTCAACTGCCCCCACAATCCCATGAACTCAATAGGTAATTCTAAATTAGCAATCGTAATTCATAATCCCTAAAACAGCACATCCACCACTTTTATCACTTTCATACTCACCATAAAAATCACTTGGCTTCAAACTCAATCCACCACTATCATAAGTAAGCCCTTTCCCTACAAGGACAACTTTTTTCTTTAGTTCTTTTCTTTTGGCTTATAAGTAGTGTGATAGTTTTGATTTATGTTCACTTGCTCGACCAACCGCCAACATCGCTTCCATATTATTTTCTGCTAAATAACTTTCATCTAAAAATAATACACTCTAATTCATTTTTTGTCGCTATCTTACTGCTTCTGGCTTACAACTGGATGATAAATCATCAGGAGCGGTATTAACAAAATCCCTTGCAAGATTCACTGAGGCACAAATAGAAACATATTTCTCAAACTCCTCTTGTGTCTGCTTATCTATCTCATTTACCTCAATATAGATATTGATCTGCTTTTTCATTTTTCTTTGATTTGTATTTTTTCAAAACTATAGTTTCCTAACTCAAGCTCCTCTATATATGCTCCTAAGTTCTCTTTGCATCGAATAGAAGCTGGATTTGTAGTTGGTAGTTTTAAGCTTTTTTAATCGCTAAAGCTAGGGCGATTTTGAGACTTTCGTTATCTGCTTGAGTTAAACCCACATATAACTTTTTTGATTCAGGGAGCAAAACACACTCCTCCTCTTCCCCTTTGAAATCCAATAATTTCAATATCTCAATTATCTGTTTTTATTTTTTTATTTCGTACTAATATTATCTCAATATCTGTTTCAATTTTTTTTTGTTGTTAAATTTAAATTCATATTTACCCTTAGTTTATCTATTTATTTTATTGCTGATCAAAACTTAAAATATCTTTTGCCTGAACCATATCTTTTATCCCCTCTTCCTGATAGTTTATCACGACGAGTTTCCCTTGTAACTGCTTTTGCTTTTTTAAATAAGCGACAGCATGACTTGATTCAAAAGCAGGGATAATCCCCTCTTTTTGGCTCAACCAAACAAAAGCATCCATAGCTTCTGTATCGGTGATATTGTCATATTGAACTGTTCCTAAATCGTTGTGATAAGAGTGTTCTGGACCAACTTGCGGATAATCAAGCTCAGCACTAATACTATGAGCTTCTAAAACTTGACCATTTTCATCTTGTAACAAATAAGAACACTGCCCATGAAGAATTCCTGGACTTCCTTTTTAAGCTACATCCATGTTTGTCAGTCTCTATCCCTAAACCACCCGCTTCAATCCCAATACAATTTACCTCTTCATCATCAATAAAATGGCTAAACATCCCAATAGCATTGGAACCTCCAATACACGCTAAAAACAGTATCAGGAAGTCTATTCTCTTTTCCAAAATTTGTTGGCGAGTTTCCCACCCAATAATTGCTTGAAAATCTCTCACCATCATAGGATATGGATGAGGCCCTGCTACCGTACCTATGATATAAAAAAGTATCCCTAGCGTGGGTTACCCAGCATCGAATAGCGTCATTCATAGCATCTTTGAGTGTTTTGCTTCCAGATTCAACCGCTATCACTTTTGCCCCTAAAAGTTTCATTCGAAATACATTAAGCTCTTTGTCTTGCCACATCTTTTGCCCCATAAATATGGTACACTCCAACTCCCATCAAAGCAGCAATCGTTGCGGCTGCCACCCGTGTTGCCCTGCTCCCGTTTCTGCTATCACTTTAGTTTTTCCTAATTTTAGCCAAAAGACCTTAAGTGATAACATTGTTTATTTTATGAGCTCCTGTGTGATTGAGGTCTTCCCTTTTGAGATATACCTTTGCTCCAACTTTCTTGCTAATATTTTTAGTATAAATACAAAGGGCTTGGTCTTCCAACATAATCTTTTAAGAGATAATTTACCTCATCCCAAAACCCTTTATCAAATCGGTATTTTTGTAGTTCTCTCGAGTTCTAAAAGATGGCATCAATGTTTCAGGGACATATCTCCCACCAAATATTCCAAAATGCCCATTGAAATCAGGGTCAAGTGTTTTGAAGCGTTTTTGGGATATAATTGTTCATAAAATTCCTTTTTAAATATCTAATACACTATAAACAGGTGAATATTTTTTTACTTTTTCATCACCTTTTAAAAATTCAAATTCAGTACAAAACAACACTCCACTAACTGTGCTTTTGCATCAAGTACAAGTTTCTGCAGCAGCGGTTGGTGGTTCTGTAGCGATAAGGTCATCTATGACTAAAACTTGCATTTGGATTGTTATGAAATGCATCAAGATGGATTTCAACTCATCAAAACCCATACTCCAACTCATATTTTTCACATATAGTTGCCCCTGAAGTTTCCTTTTTCGAATTGAAAATAAACCCTATTCCTAGTTTTATTGGCCAAAGCCGCTCCAAAGATAAATCCTCTCGCATCAAGCCCTGCCACATAATCCAAATCCATTTGCTTATATCGAGCTTCAAGATGATCCATCAAAAGCTTATACGCCTCTTTGTTGTTCAACAAAGTGGTAATATCTTTGAAAAATTATACCTGGCTTTGGAAAGTCTGGTATATCCCGAATGCTATTTAATAAACTATTTTTTTGCTCTTGTGTTAAAATTTCCATTATGACCTTTAAAATTATCATCTACTATTTGGATAAATAGTATGGATGAAAAGTATATGCATCTCTTGAATTCTCGGTGTATTGTCACTAGGTACTACTAAGTTTATATCACACACCTCATTCATAGCACCCCATCTCTTCCCTGAAATCCCTACTGTTTTACATTGCATCTTATTTGCTACTGCTAAGGCGTTTAAAATATTTTTGCTATTTCCACTTGTACTTATCCTAATAAATAAGATCCTCTTAAGGCTAAAGCTTCCACCCGTCTATCAAAACCCTCTCATAGCCATAATCATTTCCTAATAGCAGTCAATGCACTTGTATCGGTACTCAAAGCGATCCCCGGCAAACCTCTTCTTTCATTTTGTATCTTCCTGTAAGCTCCGCTGCAAAATGTTGAGCATCTGCGGCACTCCCACCATTTCCCCACAAATAAGTACTTTGTTCCCATTTTTTAATGTTTCTACCACTGTGTTAGCTACTTTAGAGTTGTTCTTCTAAATTATTTTGAACTTTTTGAATCACCTCTAGGTGTATGTAAACCTTTTGAATTGTTTCTATCATACGCTTTCCATCTTTATTTGAATTTAGTTGATTTTATCTAAATTTAGTTTACTTTTTTATAATATTGGGAACATCTTTCATAGAATCTACTACATAACTCGCTTTTGAATTCTCTTTGTCAAATAAATGCCCAGAAGATACTTGAATGGTTTGTATTTGAGCATTATAAGCGGTCGGTATATCGGAGTCCTTATCCCTATAAGCCATGAATTTCTCATAATCTATCTCAAACATTTTAGCAGCCTCTATCATCCTAATTTGTGGTTTTCTACACTCACAATTCTCATGGGGTCCATGGGGACAATAAAATATTGCTGCAATATTGATTTTATTTTTTTGAAACTCTTGAAGCCACTCAGGTAAGGTGATTGTACTGCTCTTGGGCATAGTATCCTCTAGCTATTCCCGATTGGTTGGTGATAATTATCAGTTTGTATCCAAGGTTTTCTAGATACCTCAAAGTACTAAACCCCTCAATAAACTCAACTCTTCTGGCCTTATAGAGATACTCTTTTTCAAATATTGATCACTCCATCTCTATCTATAAATACAACTTTTCCATTTTAAATCAGTTCATAAGCGTTGTCTCTTACCCCTGCCTCATAAAGTTTTTTGCACAACTCACTACTATTTTCATGAATTTGAACCTCTAAACTATTTGATTTGAAGAATAATCTCTACACACACTTTATCATCGGTAATATACTCTAGTTTTTTATCTTCATTTTCCAATTTTTTTCATATTGACACTCACCGCGTCAGTAATCTTATCTATACTATTGTTAAGCATATATTGTGCTTGTATTGAGGTGGTGATAGTGGAGATATCTTTTGTATAGTTGTGCCATTATGGCACACTTCGTGAATCAAGAAACTTAGGATAGCAAAAGTGGCAATAATATCCCAAAATTGAGATAACAAAAATTATCTCAATAAGGGAAAATGCTTTTTTATAGTTTTTATTTTTCATTTTAACTTTAGCTATTTAAAAGTTTGTTTAGATTGTGCAAGATGAAGTAAAAATTTTAACTTTTATTCCCATTCTATTGTTGCAGGTGGTTTCGAAGAGATATCATATACTACACGATTGATCCCATCAACCTCATTGATAATTCTTCTACTCATAACTTCTAGGATATCATGAGGAATATGTGCAAATGTCGCAGTCATCCCATCTATTGCGTTAACAATTCTTATACAAGCTGTATTATCATAGGTTCTATTATCACCCATAACCCCCACCGATTTTACATTGAGAAGCACAGTAAAATGCTTGCCAAGTTTTATCATACCAGCCACTTGCCTTGAGCTCTTCTAACATAATTGTATCTGCTTTTTTCAATATATCCAAATCAGCCGGATTCACTTCCCCCATAATCCGTATCGCCAAACCAGGTCCAGGGAAAGGGTGTCTTCCTATCATTTGTGAGGGGAGTCCAAGCTCAAGACTCCAATGCTCTTTACCTCATCTTTAAATATTTCCCGTAATGGCTCTATAAGTTCAAAAACCCCATCCAATCAGGAAGCCCCCTACATTGTGATGCGATTTGATAGTTTTGGCCAGGGCCCTTTTACTGAAACCGACTCAATAACATCTGTATAAAGTCCCTTGTGCTAAAAAACCTATCCCATCATGTTTTTTTGCTTCTCTATCAAACACATGGATAAAAGTTTCCCTGATAATTTTCCGTTTTGTTTCAGGGTCACTTACCCCTACTAATTTTGTTAAAAACTCCTCTGAAGGTTCACTGTGATAAGGTTTATCCCTCTTGTAGCAAAACATATTTGTACATCAATATTGATTATTTAAGAGTGGTTGATCTTGATACAGGGAAGATTGTCAAAAACTATAAAGTCAACAATGCAGAGTTTTTAAATGATGTGGTAGTTACGCAAGATGGTGTGATATATGTTTCAGATTTTTCACCAACTAACAATAGTATTTATAAAATAAAGAACAATACTATTATAAAATGGATGGGAAGTGGGAATCTTCTAGGTGAAAGACCAAATGGACTTTGGCTTGAGGGTGATACTTTAGTTGTAGGAACCAAAGAGGGGAGCATTTTTAAAGTAGACAAAGCCAGTAAAAAAATATCTACTTTTAAAGATAATATTGGTGTGAATGGGATTGATGGGATTTTGCCATTTGATACAAAAAGCTATATCACTTCAGATTGGGCAGGAAGAGTTTTTATTAGTGATCAGATAAATAGTACAAAAATCATTGATGGAAGTGGCGAAAAAGTAAATGCCGCAGATATTTGGTATGATCAAGACTCCAAGATGCTTTATATCCCAACATTTTTTGATAACAGAGTCTTAGGATATAAAGTTCAAGGAAAAAAATAATGAGTACAAAAAATAAGATGCGTATAGCCTCTATAGTCACTTTGTTGATGTGGGGGTTTGTGTGGTCCAATGTGATATTAAACCAAGCAGTGCTAAATGGGATGCTTGCTTTTATATCAATGATGGCATACCCTGTGGTGCTTTATATTCAGTATAGACTGTATAAATCTGTAGATCCCCTCTTTTTATTTTTTGGGGATCACAAAAAATTTGATTGAGTCTCACTTTTGTTTCAAAAAGTGAGCTCCAACTGACTCTTTTCGTTCAATTGCACTTTGGATAATAGCCCGTGCAGTTAATAATCGCAAATAAAGCAATCTCCCAACATCTTCTTTTAAAAACCCATCTATCTCTTCTAAAGCATCAATGAGATCTTGTCGTACCCTTACGATCCCAACACTTCTCCACATCAAAGTTCGTAAAGCATTTTTAATAGCTTTGTCCCCTTTTTTAAGAAGCTCATAATGTGGAATCTCATCTTTTAAACCATAGTTTTGCTTGACTATTTTAAAGTTTTCTAGCATTGAGTGATCTACTGCAATCTTTGAAAACACTAGCCCTTCTAAAAGTGAATTTGATGCAAGTCTATTGGCTCCATGTACCCCCGTACATGCTGCCTCCCCTATTGCATAAAGATTTTTTGTCCCTTTCACTTTTGAATTAAGATCAACCTCAATTCCTCCCATACTATAGTGAAATGCAGGAGATATTGGCACCCTTTCAAATGGAAGATCATATCCTATCTCCTTGAGGTCTTTGTAGATATTTGGAAATCTTTTTTGAAATATCTTTTTATCAAAGGTTTTAAAAGAGAGATATATCTTTGAGCCTGTTTTTCTATGATAATCAAATATTGCACGACTTACCACATCTCTTGGGGCTAACTCTGCATCTTTGTGATAATCTTTTAAAAAAGGATACCCATCTTCATCTTCAATAATAGCCCCCTCCCCTCGTAAAGCTTCTGTGAGGAGTTGTTTTCTCGCATTATTTGATTCAATAAAAACAGTTGGATGAAACTGCATCATCTCCATATCTTTTAAAGCGATCCCTTTTTCTACACAAATCCCTTGAATATCTCCAGCAATAGTGGTTGAGTTTGTGTGGTATCGATAAATAGACCCCACTCCACCACTTGCAATGATAGTATTGTGTGCATAGACCACTTTATCTTTTCCATTTGCAATCATATGGGCACCATAACAGATACCATCTTCATACAAAAGATCAATCACAATTGAGTCAACTACCACCTCATGGGGACACTGTTGCAATAAAAACATATGTAGTATTCGTCCTGTAGCATCCCCGTCAGCATGTAAAATTCGACTGGTACTATGAGCTGCTTCTTTTGTATACGCTAACTCCCCTTTTGCATTTCTATCAAACTCAAATCCATGATCGATAAGATCATCAATCGCTTCAATTGAGTGTTCACTCAATGTTTTTACCGCTTCAGGATCGTTGAGATACACCCCAGCTTCAAGGGTATCTTTTACATGCAAAGGGACATCTTCTATGTTTCTCGCACGCACCACTCCACCTTGAGCCCAAAAAGTGTTGCACTCCCATGGTGTTTTTTTACACACAACTAATACTTTTTTATCTTCTGGAATAAGTCTTGCTGCATTAAGTCCAGCTATTCCAGCTCCTATTATTAAATAATCATAAACCATATTCTTAACTTTTTAATTCTTTTTCTTGTGTAGTACTATCAAATTTTGGATCACCTTTATATCCACAACCACTCAATAGTGCGGATGTAACTAATAGAGAAAAAACAATAAATTTTATTTTTATCACTTCTATCCTTTGTATTTTTTCATTTTTAATAAATGAGATTATCTTAAATTTAATAAAATATTGATTAATTTTTTTAATTCATAAG
>JAGYNS010000139.1 GCA_018399655.1 Campylobacterales bacterium | reverse complement strand
CACTCCAGATTCAACCATTATGGCTATAAAAACACTTAAAAACTATTTTCGATTCTCAATTTTTTCTATTACTGTACTTCTTTTTTTTACTTTTTATCTTTTTTCATCCTATATCCATACCCAACTCACCATAGAGGAAAATCAAAAAGTCTCTGATGCTATTTCTAAACAAGTATTTAACTCTATGTATCAAGTGATGAGAAAAGGGTGGACAAGAGATGAGCTTGAGGAGTTTATAGAAGGGACAAAAAACTCTTTTGAGGGAAGTAGCTATGAGATTGATATTTTTCGCCATGAAAATGTAGAAGATCTTTATGGGAAAATAGAACAATCCCATATAACCAATGAAGTGAAGTCAGTTTTTCAAGCAAAACAAAAAAAATTTACTTCAGCTGATAATCTTACAAAAATCATCACCCCCATAGTAGCTTCAAGTGAGTGTTTACAGTGCCACACCAATGTAAAAACAGGAGATATATTAGGTGCAGTGAAGATCGAATACAACTTTGAAAAAATCCTTGAACAAACCCAATACAACTATTTTTTACTCTCACTTTTTATATTTCCAGTGTTGCTACTTATAGCGTACCTTATATCGATCCATCTGCTACGCAAAATTCAACGCTCTATAGATCAGTTTGAACAAAAAATTGACGATATCAATAGTGTCAAAGATTTTAAAAATATCACAGTAACCAATGATAAAAAAAGTTTTGTTGAGTTTCATAAGCTCTCAGATGGACTTGTAAGTTTAAGTGACAAGCTTAAAAATATAGCAGTGGACAAAGATATCTTAGAGTTTGAGGTGAAGCTTTTAGATAAAATGGTGATCACCTCTGATGTGATACAAGACTGGAAAGAGTACATCAAAGATCTTCTTATAGAGATCAATCATGTTTTACCAGTGCACTGTTTGATCACTATATTTAAAACAGAAAATGAACAATACGAAATAGAGATATTTTGGAACAATAGACCCTCAAAAGAGCTTCAAGAGTATCTAAATGGTATTGCAAAAAAAATGATCTATGACTATCATCATACAGAAGCTATGGAGTGTTTTACCAATCACAATGTTGCCAATGAAGGGACATGCATTATCACTTTAGATGTAAATGATATAGAGCATGAAGCAAAGTCTATTCTTCTTGATGCTCCAAAAATAGGGGGAATTGTAGGTTTAGGTCTTCAAGCAAATCTTGCAAAAGACTCTATCCACTCCATTGTGATAGATTCTATTTTGACCACTTTACTCAATCTTGTAGGATCGATTAAAGCGATCAACAAATATACAGAGCATCTTGAGTTTTATGCTACAAGAGATCCACTAACAGGACTTTTTTCCCAAAGAATTTTTAGAGATCTGCTGGATTATGAGGTCAAAAGAGCCGCACGGCACAATTATGAGTTTGCGGTGCTTGTACTTGACTGTGACAATTTTAAACCTATCAATGACACCTATGGGCATAGTTTTGGGGATGAGTTTTTAAAAAGCTTTGCAACGCTTCTTAATGAAGTAAAAAGAGATGAAGATATCCTCTCAAGATATGGGGGAGATGAGTTTACCCTTATTTTGCCAGAAGCTTCTGCAAAAGAGGCATACACCGTTGCCCAAAGAATTTTAAACAAAGTCTCAAACTTTGAGCTCATAGCTCCAGATGGAACCCCTACAACTATGACCGTATCGGTAGGGATATCTTTGTATCCAGAGCATTCCAAAATCCCAAAAGAGCTTTTTGATATCGCAGATTCGATGATGTACAAAGCAAAATATGAGGGGAAAAATGGCGTTCGATATCCAGATGAGTATGATATAGAAGAGATCCATCAACAACTTGAAGATAACTCAATTGTGGTACTAGATGCGATCAAGCAAGAAAAAATAGTTCCACACTTCCAGCCAATTTTACATATTGAGTCAAATACCATTGAGATCAATGAACTTTTAATGAGAATCGAAATAGACAACAATATGATGCCAGCAGGAAAGTTTATCGAAACAGCTGAGTCACTAGGGGTTGTACACCAAATGGACTATATGGTGATAGAAAAAGCATTTCAAAAGATCAATGAAACAAACTACACAGGGATACTTTTTATCAATCTTTCCCCAAAAGCTTTGATGATAGGGGAGTTTATCAATAAAATTGTAAAACTTTCCCATAGATATGAGATAAAAAAAGAGAATATCGTATTTGAGATAACTGAGCGAGAAACGGTAAAAAGCTTTGCCTTGCTTGAAAAGTTTGTACAAAACCTCAAACTTGAAGGGTTCCGATTTGCTATAGATGATTTTGGTTCTGGATTTTCATCATTTCACTATATCAAACGATTTCCAATAGACTTTTTAAAAATTGATGGAGACTTCATCGTCAATATCAACAAAGATAAAAAAGACCTAGCCTTTGTACGATCTATTATCTCTTTGGCTAAAGAGCTCAATGTCAAAACAGTAGCAGAGTTCGTAGAAGATGAGGATATACTTCAAACCCTCAAAGAGATCAAAATAGACTATGCTCAAGGATTTTATATAAGTAGACCCACTAAGGAGATCACCAAAAAAGATTTTAAAAGCTAGCAGAGGTTATATCCCCTCTGCTATCATAGCATCTGCTACTCTTTTAAATCCTGCAATATTTGCTCCATCCACATAGTTTCCAGCTACCCCATACTCTTGAGCTGTAAGGTGAACTCTTTTACATATCTGACGCATAGTGGTCTCAAGCATACTCTCTACTTTTTCATAGGTCCATTTTTCCATCCCAGCATTTTGAGACATCTCAAACTCACTCACAGCCACTCCACCAGCGTTTGCTGCTTTTGCAGGAGCAAATAAAATATCATTTTCTTTAAATACCTCTATCGCTTCTGGAGTTGATGGCATATTTGCCCCCTCACTCACACTAATACACCCATTTTCAACGAGCGTTTTTGCATCTATTTCAGTCAATTCATTTTGTGTAGCACACGGAAAAGCACACTCACAAGGGATCTGCCACACCTCATGACCACCCTCAGGATACTCTTCCACAGGTGTATAAATAGCCTCTGAGTGGGTATCAAGATATTTGATCAAGCTTTCCCTTTTTTTGAGCTTTATATCTTTGAGTGTATCAAGATCGATCCCCCTTGGGTCATAAATAGTTCCACCACTATCGCTACAAGTAACAGGCTTTGCCCCTAATTTATAAAGCTTCTCTATAGTATGAATAGCCACATTTCCAGCACCACTTACTGCACAAATTCGTCCCTCAAATCCATCTTTTCCAGCATATTTGAGCATCTCATCGGTAAAATAAACACACCCATATCCAGTCGCCTCAGGTCGCATCAAACTTCCACCAAACATAAAAGGCTTTCCTGTAAGAACCCCCTCATAAGATGAAGTGATCTTTTTGTACTCTCCAAAAAGATACCCTATCTCTCTAGCTCCCACTCCAATATCCCCAGCAGGTACATCGATCCGTGGTCCTATATGCTTATGCAACTCTGTCATATACGCACTACAAAACTTCATCACCTCAAAGTCAGACTTCCCTTTTGGATCAAAATCACTCCCCCCTTTGGCTCCCCCTATTGGAAGTCCAGTTAAAGAGTTTTTAAATATCTGTTCAAATCCTAAAAACTTCAAAATCCCACTATTTACACTAGGGTGAAATCTAAGACCCCCCTTATATGGTCCTAAAGCATTATTAAACTGTACGCGGTATCCATTGTTGACCATAATTTTTTGGTTGTCATCCATCCAAACAACTTTAAACTTAAACTCTCTATCAGGAGTAGTAAGTCTTTCAACTATCGCATGTCTTTCATAGATAGGATCACTTTCCAATATTGGCTTCAAACTTACCAAAACCTCTTCCACCGCTTGGAAAAATGTATTGTCTGTTTGACAATTTGTTCGCCTAATCTTCTCTATCGTTTCATCTGATATGCTCATCAAATCCACCTTTTTATAC
>JAGYNS010000138.1 GCA_018399655.1 Campylobacterales bacterium | reverse complement strand
TCTCAAACGGTCCAATCGATGCGGAAGAGGGATGGGTAGCAGATACTTATGGTGCTTTAGAAGGTCAGATCAATGCTTGGCCACTTGATGAGAATATGATCGATTATACTATCGATGCTGATGGGAAAAGAACCAGTGGAAATATCATCGATACAGTTGGAGCCTTTAACCCTGGAGGTGAGGGAAGCACTAGTGTGGATGTCTCAAATATCACTATCGATGCAATTACTGCACTTAATGAAAATGGTGGGGAAGCCAATGTAGCTTCTGGATACCATGCTGTTGAGTTTTTACTTTGGGGACAAGATCAAGACTATGCAAACTTTATAAAAGATAGTATTACCAATGGACCACTAACTGCTGGTCAAAGAGAGCTTAGTGACTTTACAACAGACGCTAATGCCCAAAGACGAATGGACTATCTCAAAGCGAGTACCGATAAAATAGTAGCTGACCTTGAGATCATCAAAGGGGCGTGGGAGAAGCAAGTTAATGGAAAAGATGGGCTTTACCGAAAAGCATTTTTAGGAAAAGGGGCAAATGCTATTTCTAAAGAGGTGGCGTTAAAACAGATCTTCTCAGGGATGGGAGTATTTATGAAATCAGAGCTTGCCAATGAGCGAATCGCTGTAGCGGTTCTGACTCCAAGTGAAGAGGATGAGCACTCTTGCTTTAGTGATAATACCCATAGAGATATCACTACAAACTATATAGGATTTAAAAATATCCTTATGGGAACATACCGTGGAAAGCATTATGGAAAAGCTCCAATCGATGCGGTTGATCCAAAGACAAAAAAAGAGATTTTAGCCCTTATGGGTTCTATTGAAGATAAAATAGCTTCTATGAATGCTATTGCTGATACGAGTAGACATTTTGATTATCAGATACGACCAAATGATCCTCAAGCAAAGCAGATCGTAAAACTTAAAAATGAGATGAGAAAACTAGGAGATATGATGGTACCTATAGCCAAAGCTCATGGGGTAACTTTAGGTGTGGATGATGTGACAGATGCTGAAGAAACAAAAATATAATCTTTGGCTACTGAGTGTTGGGGTGATATTTCACTCCACACTCATAGCTAGTGAGATTCAAAAAAAGTTTGAGCAAACTTATTATACAAGTGATCAATCTAAAAATATGCTAAGCCATAGTATAGAGGGGCTTAATGATGAGCAGATCGATCAATTTATGTTAGGGAAAAGCTTTTTTAGAATCCCGTGGGTTGAAGCTCCAAGTGCCACAACCGCCAGAGATGGATTAGGACCTTTATTTAGTGCCAATACCTGTACAAGCTGCCACCCAAACAATGGGGTGTCTTCTATTTATAATGATATAGGCGATATAAGTAGAGGATATGTCCAAAGACTCTCCATCCCAAGTGATGGATCAAAAGAGCATCTTACTCAACTAAGCTTACAGGGATTTGTCTCTGAACCATCGTATGGCTCACAAATCAGTATCAATGGAACGAAAAATGTCCCTTTTGAAGCAAAGCCAAAGCTAGAGTTTGAAACTTTGAGTGTAACCTACCCCGATGGGGAAAGTGTGGCACTAAAAAAGCCAATTTTAGGGATTCATAACCAATTGCAACAGTTGCAATATGGCAAACCACACAAAGAGATGATTATCTCAAATAGGATCGCCCAATCACTAATAGGGATGGGATTATTGGAGCAAATTAGCGATGAGCAGATACTAGCCAACGAAGATATTGAGGATATTGATAATGACGGGATCTCAGGAAAAGCGAACCGTGTGTATAGTCTTGTCACAAAACAAGAAGCGATTGGGCGATACACATGGAAAGCAAGTGCCCCCTCTATCTTAGAGCAAACTGCCAATGCAGCCCATAATGATATGAGTCTTACTACCCCTTTGATCCCAAAAGAGAACTGTACCCAAAATCAGATCGAGTGCCAAAAAGCTCCAAAAGGGGATGCTCTTAGAGCGGGAACCCCTTTTGATCTACCACAACAAAGGCTTGAAGCTATTAGCTACTATTTGAAAAACCTAAAAGTGCCAAAATCAGTCATTACACAAAAAGAGGGGGAAAAGCTTTTTAATACAATTGGGTGTGCAAAGTGCCATATCCCAAGCTTTACTCTGAGTAGTGGGGCTGTGATCAAACCTTATACCGATATGCTTTTACATAATATGGGAGAGGGACTAGCTGATGGAAGAGTTGAGTTTTTGGCCAATGGAAGTGAATGGCGAACCGCCCCACTTTGGGCAATAGGCAAAAGAGAGATCACACTTGGGAAAAAAGCCCAATATTTGCATGATGGAAGAGCTGATAGTATAGAAGAAGCGATCCTTTGGCATGGCGGGGAAGCACAAAGTGCAAAAGAGCAGTTTATGCAACTAAGCAAACAAAACAGAGAAAAAATTATAAAGTTTATCAAGGAGTTATGATGAAAGTTTTAGTAGGTTTGGTATTTATTATAAATATGGTTTTTGCCAATGGGTATTTAGAATCGATTTATGAAAATATCATTTTAAAAAATACAAATAAAGCGATAGAGCAAGCTACACAGTTACAAAAAGTACTAGAAAAAGGCAATCAAACAGAAGCTCAAAAAGAGTTTGCTTTCTTAGCAGAAAAGTGGAAGCAGGTGCAGGCATTTTACCTTTTAGGGGAGCTTAATAGCAGCTACATCGATACTCCTCGATATATCGATATCTATCATCACGGCAATGAAGATATTACCGTACAGCTTCAAAGAGTTGTTGCAAGTGATGATGGGCTAGAGATCGCTTTATTTAAGCACTCATTTAAAACAATCAATGCACTAGAATATATCCTTTTTAGTCATGACACTACCAACCAAAGAGTAAAAGATATCGCTTTGATCATTACCCAAACCATACACGGATACCTTCAAGATATCCACACTGGCTATACGCAAAACAAACAATTATTTATGAAAAATGAACAAAAAGCCAATGCTATGATGCTAAACGCCCTTATAGAATCTTCATACAAGCTCAAAGAGTGGAGAGTAGGAGATGCAGCGGGGCTAAGTAGAAAATACAAAGGGGATGTGGATAGTAGACGAGCGGAGTATTTTTTAAGTAAAAACTCCCAAAAGGCTATTGAAGCGATTATCAATACTCACTTAGATATTTTAGATAATAGAGCTTTTAAAAACTACGGCTCACTCATTGAATCTTATGGGATCAAAAAAGAGCTTGATCAATCAATAAAGCATCTCAAAAATGCTCAAAAAAAGCTTCATCTCATAGATGATGATAACTTTACAAAAGCAAAGCCGTTGTTTGAGGAGCTTCACAATCTTCATACCAACTACTTTATTACCCTTATTGGGGAGTTAAAAGTCACTGCAAAGGTACTTGACGCCGATGGAGATTAACCTTTATGAGCAATTTTTTGCCCTTTTTGAGTCCAATAAACGGCTCTACTGGGTCTATTTGCTCTCTTCACTTGCCATCGCAACCATCTACCTTATGGTATTTAAAAACCAAAAAAGGGTGTTGCTGTCTAAAAAACTTTGGCTTCATCCAAGTGCTATTTTGGACTATAAATACTTTTTTATCTCTTTTTTTATTAAATCATTGCTTATCGTCCCTTTTATTTTTGGAGCTACTGAGGTGGCTATGGGGGTGTATGAGATTTTAATAGGAGAGTTTGGGTTTATAAAAGTCTCGTTTTTTTCTTATGAGATGATCATATTTTTATATACTTTGAGCCTTTTTATTGTGAGTGATTTTACCCGCTATTGGCTTCATAGATGGCTTCATACGATCCCAATTTTATGGGAGTTTCACAAAGTACACCATAGCCCAAAGGTGCTAAATCCAATGAGCTTTTATAGAGTCCATCCTATTGAAAATATTTTGTTTGCATTGCGGTACTCTTTGAGTATTGGGGCAGTTACAGGGGTATTTTTATACTTTTTTGGAGCCTATATTAGTGTAGTGGAGATACTTGGGGCAAATATCTTTTTGTTTGTTTTTTCATTGATGGGATCAAATCTACGACACTCCC
>JAGYNS010000137.1 GCA_018399655.1 Campylobacterales bacterium | reverse complement strand
CTTGATAAAAATTAAATGTTTTATGGATCATCACTTTGGTAATATTTGGCATAAGATTAAAAAGCCTTGCATTTTCTAAAAAATAGTATGGCTTTACGATCCTATTTGCCTCTCTTACCCTTGCTAGCGATTCATAGCCAAAAATAGTATCATCGCTATTATCGATTATCGGTTGGTAGTATGGAACCACAAGATCCTCTTTGAGTACTTTTTTTACTTTTTTGAGCCACTTGAGGTTGTTTTCACTTTTTTGTGATAGTGTTGAGTTTGAGCTAAAAAAATGGTATTTTTGTTTCCCTATTTCGCGAGATTCTCTCACTGCTAAATGGGCTTTTCGTAAAGCCTCTTGCCCAGAGCCTGAGCTTATTCCAATAGTACAGGAGATTTGTATCTGCTCATCAAATGCTTGAATTGTTTGACCATCAAGGGAGTCTAAAATATTTTTACAAAGCCCTTCTAGTACTTCATTGCTTTGATTGGTAAGCAAAAATACAAACTCATCTGAAACACCTCGAAACACGGTACACTCTATATCTTTTTGAGCAATTTGTAAAAAAAGTTGCCCTATTTGATACAGCACCTCATCTGCAATATCATATCCATATTGACAATTGATCTTATCAAAATTATCAAGGTTGACCAATACAATATTAAATGCACTATTGGACAAAAGATATTGATCAAGTTTTGATTTACTAAACAATCCTGTAATATGATCATAAAATATTAAAGAACCATTTTGTAAAACTTCACAATGTGGTTTGATACAGCTTTGTTGTTTTACACTTTCAATCTGTTTTATAAAGATTAAAAACTGAGAAAGTGTTTGGGCGAGCTTTTCTGCGGTGATTGGTTTGATCATAATCCCATTGACCCCACTATTGACACACTGCAAATAGATATCTATATCTTGCTTCGCAGAAAGTACAATAACACACTCTAAAGGGTTGTTATGCTTTATCTTTTGAGCCAGCGTGATCCCATCCATTTTTGGCATATTGATATCTGTTACTATAAGATCTATCTTTTCCTCATTTTGGTTGTAGAGTTCAAAAGCCTCTTTCCCATCTTTAGCACTATAAACGGTATGGAAAAAAACCTCAAGCAACTCTTTGAGTTCCTCTCGTGTCTCATCTTCATCATCCACACACAAAACAGAAAATTTTTCACATTTTCTTTTTAACTCTTTTATATCAGTCATTTTTCACCCTTGGAATCTCTAAAGTAAATACCGCACCATCTTCACCATTGGTAACTTTGATATCCCCTTTAAAGTGTTTATCTATAATTGTTTTTGTCATATAAAGACCTATTCCTGTCCCTTTCCCTTCCTCTTTTGTAGTAAAGTAAGGATTGAAAACTTTATTTAAAATATCTTCTGGTATCCCCCCTGCATTATCTGATACGGTTATAGTTACCATCTCATCGGTTTGTGATGCTACAATTTTTATTGTTTTTATCTTTTGCTCATCAAAATCCTCGTAAGCATCTTTTGCATTATTGATAAGGTTCAAAAGTATATGCTCAAACTCATTTTGGTATCCAAATATTTTCACTTGATCTGGATCTTCTAAACTCATCACAATATCTCTATTTTTGAGTTGTGACTCTAAAAAATCAAATATCTTTGTATAGATACCCAAAAGGGTAAACTGCTCTTTATTTTTTGATGGTTTAAAAAAGTTCATAAAGTCATTGATCGTTTCAGACATCTTCAAACTTTGTTGTTCTATAAATTTTGTTTTCTCCACAATC
Source organism: Campylobacterales bacterium (assembly GCA_018399655.1). Lineage (GTDB taxonomy): Bacteria > Campylobacterota > Campylobacteria > Campylobacterales > Arcobacteraceae > JAIOSF01. The sequence goes on along the minus strand of JAGYNS010000137.1, from coordinate 2,259 downwards.
TCATCTGAACTAATAGTATCTAAGGTTGCGGAAAAATTAAGCTTCATAGCGGCGGCATTGATAGCATTAAGCGGTTGTCGCCATTGGTGGGCAATAGCCCCTATCATCTCCCCCATCTCAGCCATTTTTGCTTGTTGGGCGATGATACGGCTATTTTGAAACTGCTCTTTTTCCAATCTTTTTTGCTTGGTGATATCTTCAAATATAAAAAGACGAAATTTTTGTTCCGTACTATTTTCTATAATAGTTGAAGAGCCTATTACCTCTACACTATTGTCCAATACTTTTAAGTGATATTCATGGGTCATCTCTATAGAGTTTTCAAACATTTTTGCATGCTCATTGATCATAGACTCTTTATCTTTTAAACGAAATAGATCAAAAAAAGTTTTCTCTATAAAATAATCAACACCCACCCCTAAAGTCTCATAAAAACTCTTATTGGCTCTTAAGATATTTCCATTGATATCGATCACCACAATAGCAGATTTTGCTTTTTTAAAAATATTTTCTAAGAGTACTTGCTTCTCTTTTTTCTCTTTTTTAAGTTTTATAATATCATCTATATGTTGTACAAATATTACCGCATGGTACTGCTTATTGATATAAATAATGCTACAACTTACTTGGAAGTTTATATTGCTACTTCCGTTTGGAATTTTTAGGATATAACTATACTTTTGGGTTTGAAAATTTTCCCTTTTTTCATTATATTCAAAAATAAATCCTTTGAATATCTCATTTGGCTTTTTCCCTTTATACTGAGAAAATCGATTTAAGAATATCCTCCCTGAAGCATTGATATCGATAAAGTCATTGAGCACACCATCCACACCCAATGAGCATACAAACATCGCATCATGGATATTGTCAAATATTTTTTTAAACTTCTCATTGATCTTAAAACGACTTGCCATTTGATCCAGTACATCAAACTTCAACTGGGTATTAAGCTTAGCTAGTTGGTTCTTTTTTTCAACTTCTGAGGTGATATTGGTCGCAAACCCTAAAATCATCTCTTCACAAATTGGATAGCGTAAATTATCAATTGGTACATGGACAAACTTATAAAAACTATTTTGTACTTTTAGGATATATTTATAAGAGACCTCTTTTGTTTTGAATGCTCTATTTTCATCATTTGCTAAAGAAGTAGCTATTTTTTGAGGAATAAGAAGCTCCTCATTTGTTTTTCCTATCATATGATCACTACTATCAAAACCAAAAAGTTTTGTGGTCGCACTATTGGCTAGGAGATATCTATTATTTTTATCTTTGACAAAAATTGGATTGGGGGATTTGTTGATAATTTTTTTAAAAAACTCTTTTTGTTTCTCTATTTTATCTTTGAGGTCTTTCTCCTTTTGCAACCCACGATACAAAATAAAAAGTAAAATAGACAAAACCAATATACTTAAAAAAGAGTTGGTATAAAAGCTATTTAAAAAATCGTTATTTTGTGTATATCTTTTAAAAAGCTCCAAAACAAAATAGTTGTCGTGGTTAAAAGCTTCTAGTGAGATAAAGCTTTTACTTAAAATTTCACTATATTTGGAATGTACAATAGTATAAAAATAGTTGGGTAAAAAACTTTTGATAAAAGTATCCACTAATACCATCTGTTTTACATACGCTATGGTTTGACCTTGATAGATAATTGGATCAATTTTTACAAACCCCATTGTATTGTCATCAATATATTCAAACCCTAATTGTTGCTGATCTATGAGGTTTTGCACCCTTTGTATTTGCAGTTTTTGGTTTTGAGTATTATTTAAAGATAATAGCAACTCCCCCTCTAAATTATAAAAAGCAACATCTTCTAAAAAATCTTTATAGGGGTAATAGCTTTTGTAGGTTGCATTTTTTAATAGCTCTTTTGCATCATTGTTTCCACTATTGATATTATTGATTGTTTTTCTTGTTATAAAGTCGTTGAAGTTTTTGTAGTAGATATTTTTAAACTTTGAATTTAAAAACTCTTTTGCAATCTCATAATCGTGATATATCTCAGAATCTATCACAAGTTGGTGTTGTGTTATATTGTTTTGGTAGTTTTTATAAAGTAAAAAGATCACCAATGAGACACTTAAAAAATAGGTATAGAGAAAATACTTTTTCATAGGTTATTGTATATACCTGTATATTTTTTCAACGATCTCATATTTTTGCTCATCTGCTTGAATATATCCAACCTCTTTAGATATTTTTGGTATTGAAGAGGATGGCATATCTACTAATAACTGTTGCAGATGGGCT
>JAGYNS010000136.1 GCA_018399655.1 Campylobacterales bacterium | reverse complement strand
AAAGATGAAGAAGTGATAAAAGCTTGTAAAAATGAGTTTAATAAAATTATAGACTTCAAAGAGATACCCGCTTCTATCTGGTCAAGACTTCACACACAAATAAAACCCTTTATCATCACCAAAAAAGTAGATGACAAAGATCTTATCAATTTTTTTCATAGAAAGATAGAAGAGGTAGTAAAAGAGAAGATATATGAAGAGCAAAAAATATATCTACACAAAAAATTAGCAGATTATTTTGACTCTTTGCAAGATCCCTCTAAAACTTGGAACAAAAGATATCACAACGCACATATGCTAACAGAGTTACCATACCAACTTTTTTATGCTAAAGAGCCACAAAGGTTAAAAGAGATGTTATTTGACCTTGAGTTTGCTGGGAGTGTTTATGATTTTAAAAAACATAGTGAGTTTAAAGAGATACTTCAAATTGCCACAGAGCTAGAGGGTATTACAGAAGATGAGATCTATCCATGGGAGAGTTTTTATAGAGAAAAAGAGCATCTCATCCTTAGAGTAGATGAGATAGAAACTACTATCGATGATGAGGGAATCAAAATAGTAAAAGAGCTTTGGAAACCACACCAAAGTCTATTTCAGTTGGCTTATGAGGATGGGGATGATTCTCCACTTTCACATAAGGCTGAGTCGCTTTTGGAAGATGATAAGATAGATTTTAAATGGTTAAAAAAAAGAAATAGAGATAAATCGCTACAAAGATCAGGATTGCTTCATGTTTTAGAGGGTCATAGTGGTGCTGTAAATGGTGCGATTGAACTTAAAAATGGAAATATTTTATCTTGGTCTAATGATAATAGCTCTCCAGGACTAGATAAAACCTTGCGAATATGGAGCAGAGATGGTAAGTCTCTGAGTATTTTATATAGCTCTAATGTTTTAGGATATGGGGCTATAGGAGCAATTAAGCTCAACGATGGAAGGATTCTTTCTTGGGCGTCAGATGATTGTATTTTTATATTTTCTGATAATAATGGCAATAATCCTAAAGTTATACACTGGGATTGGCGTAAAGTAAGCAAAATTACTGAATTAGATAATGGACAAAAAGTATGGAGTGGAGAGAGGATAAACAAAATTATTGAACTCAAAGATGGAAGACTTCTTTCGTGGGGAAGTGAAATTATATTATGGAGTAGTGATGGGGAACATCTAAGAATCATAGGAAGCCACGATAGTAAAACTATAAGGGGAGTCCTTGAATTAAAAGATGGAAGGGTTCTCTCTTGGGCGGATGATAAAATTTTGAAGATTTGGAGTAGTGAAGGACTGCTTCAAAAAACCATCAATGAACATAATGACAAAGTCAAAGAAGCCATTCAATTAAAAGATGGAAAGATCCTCTCTTGGGCTGAGGATGCAACTTTACGATTATTCAGTAGTGAAGGAGAGTATCTTAGAACCATATATACGAGCAAAAGTATACTTAAAGGAGCTATTCAATTAAAAAATGGAAGCATTCTTTTTTGGTCACATAAAACTTTACAAATGGTAAATAGTGACGGAGAACACCCTAAATTGTTAGAGGGGCATAGCTTTGTAGAAGGAGCTATGCAATTAGAAGACGGAAGGATTGTCTCCTACTCGTGGGACAAAACTTTGCGAATTTGGAGTAGCGAGGGAGTGCATCTTGGAACCTTCGCAGGGCATAATTCTACGGTAAGAGGAGCTATTCAATTAAAAGACGGAAGTATTATGTCGTGGTCAGAGGATAAAACTTTACGATTATGGAATAACGGTGGAGAGCATCTAAAAACATTTGAAAAATATAGTCACGAAGTAAGTGGAGCTATTGAATTAAATGATGGAAGGCTTCTCTCTTGGGCATGGGATATATTACGAATATGTAGTATCGAGGGAGAATTTATACCATTTGTGGGACATAGTAACCCAATAAAAGGTGCCATTCAATTAAGAGATGGAAGGATTCTCTCGTGGTCAACCGATAATACTTTAAGAATATGGAGTGGTGCAGGAGCATCTTTGCCGCTAATACGGCATGATAGCTCAATATACGGAGCTATCGAGCTTAAAGGTGGAAGGATTCTCTCTTGGGGAGGTGATAGCATTTTTATATTTTGGGGTAATAATGGAAATAATTCTAAGCCCATAGGCTGGAATGGGCATAGGGTAGGTAAAGCTATCGAGCTTAAAGATGGAAGAATTCTTTCGTGGTCAAGTGATAGTGCATTTATATTATGGAGCAGTCAGGGAGAACATCTTGAAACTTTGAAACATGATAGTTCAGGGCGTGGTGCTATTCAATTAAAAGATGAAAGGATTCTCTCGTGGTCAAACGATAATACTTTAAGAATATGGAATACTGCAGGTGAACATTTAAAAACTTTAAAAGGTCATCTTGACTCAGTAACTGGGGCAATAGAGTTAAAAAATAAAAAAATCCTATCATATTCAGAAGATAAAACTTTACGACTATGGAATGGTGATGGCAAAGCCATAGGACTTTACTATTGTGCTAATGATAATATTATTTTTAGAGATGTAAGAGAAACTTTTTTTGTAGGCAACAGTAATAACCATCTACTTATCTATGATTTTTATAATGGAAATACTGTAGATAATTTGTAGGTAAAAAATAAAAATATAAATAAACAATTTTAGAGCAAAAGAACTACTAACAAAAGAGAATATTAACGCTTTATCAAAATTATAATGTATTGAACAAAATTTAAAATATAAGGGGAGCTATCATGCAAGAACATACAGAAGAGATTTGGATAGATAAAGAGACAGGCTACATATGGCAAAAAAAGATAGCACCTTATGAGATGAATTTTTTAGAGGCTTATGAGTACCCAAAAGAGTTAAATAAGATGAAGTATGGAGGATATGGTACATGGGAGCTTCCAACAGCGAGTGAACTTAAGAGTCTTATTGGTGACAGTGTTAAAAACATCTATAGCAGTTGTGGCACATTGAATATGAAAAAAGAGTTAGCAGATGCGATGGAAGTTGAGATACCTATTTTTTGGACAATGCCAATTCTTAAAGGGGAAGATGATTTGATAGCAACTGTTGTATTGTTTGACGCAGGAGTCGTATACCCCGCTGATCCTACAAATAGATACCATGTGATGTGTGTCGTTAAATAAACTAAATGGAGTTTTCAATGAAACAAATTTTTATCTCATATGGACGCCATCCTGAGAAATATGTACAAGTAGTCCTGCGCATCAAGCAAGATATTGAAAAGCATGGTCATAAAGTTTGGATTGATACACAAGAACTTCGTGTAAGAGTTGATTGGGAACAGATTCTAGAGGAAGCACTGCAAAACAACGAAGATGTGGTGTATTTTATGACACAGCATTCTACAAGAAGACCAGATGGATTCTGTCTCAATGAGATCTCATACGCAGTTTATCATGGTAAGCAGATTACTCCTGTGATGCTAGAGATGATAGTTCCACCTCTTTCTATTTGTCGATTGCAATGGCTTGATATGATGGATATATTAAATACTGATGGTAATGTTGATGAAGACAAGTATAAATATCGTATAAACGAGCTATTGGCAGTTTTAGACGATAAAAAAACTTTAGGAGTTGAAGGTGGGTATCAGCCATTGACACGCCTACTTGATCCTTTGAATTTTGATATAGACATCTCCAAACACACGAGAGACTTTGTTGGACGAGAATGGGTGTTTGAGCTTCTCCTTCAATGGATGCAAGATAGTTCCAGTTCAAGAGTGTTTTGGATTACTGGGGATGCAGGCTTTGGCAAATCAGCTATTGCTGCCAATGCTACCCAAAAACTACCAAATGTTGTTGGGGTCTTTTTCTGCCAGTACGACAGTGTATTGCGTAGAGATCCTATTGAAATCATTAAAACTTTGGCTTATCAAATTACAACGCAGGTTCCAGATTACCATGCAAAAATATGTGAGTGGACAGAAAGCCAGTTACAAAAATACCTTGTAAGCCCTAAAGATCTATTTTTAAAACTCATACTTGAACCCCTTAAGCAGATCAGCTCTCCCCAGAATGATTTACTATTTATTATAGATGGAA
>JAGYNS010000135.1 GCA_018399655.1 Campylobacterales bacterium | reverse complement strand
CTCAGCGACTTTGAGAACATTGAACGGCGTTTAAGATAGCGTATTGTATAATAATACCCTTAAAATTACTATGAGTAAATACAGTGAAAAGAAAGAGTGACATTTGAAGTTTTTGATATCGTTTATATTATTTTTTAGTTTCTCCTTTGGAGCATATGTTCAACAAGATGTGTGGTGGAAGGGGGAAACCCTTTTGACATTTTTTGAAAAACATAATATTCCACAAAAGGTTTATTTTGATCTACCGCGAACCGATAAAGAGCTTTGTAGTGAGATATATGCTGGGGTAGAGTTCCAAACAATGTTTGATGACGATGGGGTGATTGTCCAAACACTGATCCCTATAAGTGAACAGATGCAAATCCATGTATACAAAGATGACACTGGACAATTTGTTTTGGATATTATTCCAATCTCATTTCAAGAGTTTGAGCAAAATATTCAAGTGAGCATCCAAAACTCTCCGTATCAAGATATTATGAAAGCTACAAATAATCAAGCCTTGGCAAATGAGTTTATGCTTGCATTTAAAAATTCAGTTGACTTTAGAAGATTACAAAAAAACGATATTGTCTCAATCAAGTTCAAACAAAAAATACGCCATGGAAAATATTTTGGATCGCCAGAGATACTAGCAGCTTCAGTGAAGATGAAAAGAAAGACTTACTATATCTTTCAAAACCCTGATGATAAAAGGTATTATGACCTCAATGGGAATAGTCTTACAAGCTTTTTGCTTAAAACTCCACTAACCTATACACGAATCTCAAGTAAATTTACCTACAAAAGATTCCATCCAATACTCAAGCGATATAGACCACATTTGGGGGTTGATTTTGCAGCCCCTACAGGGAGAAAAATATACGCTGCTGCTGATGGAAGAGTGATCCACAAAGGAAACAAAGGTGGGTACGGGAAAACGATCATTATTCGTCATAGTGATGGACTACGAACTTTATATGCACACCTAAGCCGATATAATACTGCAATAAAAGTAGGCTCATGGGTAAAGCAAGGCAGATATATAGGAAGAGTGGGAAGTACAGGGAGAAGTACAGGACCTCACTTACACTTTGGTTTGTATAAAAACGGCAAAGCGATCGATCCACTTAAAATGATAAGTGTAACGAAAACAAAACTTGAAGGGGAAAAAAGAAAAGATTTTATGAAAGTTGCAACAACTTTAAAAGATCAACTGGACAATGGGGAAAAATATGCCACAGCTCCAATACGATTAGAAGATTTTGAAACCTCCTATCAAATTTAGAAGATCACTTTAGATGAAAAAGTTAGATATAGAATCAATCCTTGAAAATATCGAGCAATACCATCCAAGTGATATCGCTTCAAAACTAAAAAAACTTCAAAAAAAAGATAAAGAAAAGTTCTATGAGATACTTCATAAAATCCCAGATAATTATTTGGGGGAAGTGCTTTTAGAGCTTCCTGAGGGTCTTAGAGAAAAAGCGTACAACTCCCTTACAAATGAGAAAATCTTAAGTGCGTTAGCGGATCTTGAAACCGATGATGCAACCGATATTATCCAAGACCTTGAACAGCTTGATCAGAAAAAAGCCAGTGATATTTTAAATTCTCTTGATCAAGAGGATCAAGATGAGATCAATTGGCTTAAAAAATATGAACCAGATGTTGCAGGTGCATATATGCAAACGGAGCTTTTTAGTGCCAACCAAAATGAAACGATCCAACAATCAATAGATCGCCTCAAAAAGCTTAAAACCCATGAAAAAATAGAAAATATCCATCAAGTATTTATTATAGATCACAACACAACACTTATAGCCTCAATTTTACTTGAAGATCTTTTGACTTTGGATTTCTCTTTGCAGTATTCGCAAATTCTTGCCAATGATCAGCTAAAAACATTTAAGCCTTTAAGTGTCATTGGGGATGATCATATAGATGAAGTGGCAAAAATATTTGAGGACTACAACCTCTCAGTGGTTCCAGTTGTAGGGTATAAAAACCGCCTTTTAGGGCGAATTACCAGTGATGATATTTTGGATGTTATTGAGCAAAATGCTACAGAGCAGATGTATCAACTAGCAGGGGTCAATGAGGGTTCAGAAAATACTGAAAAGCTTTTGCAAACAGGAAAAAAAAGAGCCTCATGGCTTTTTATCAATCTTTTAACAGCGATCTTAGCCTCTTTGGTTATAGGATTGTTTGATGATATTTTACAAGAGTATATCGCCTTAGCTATTTTGATGCCAATAGTAGCTTCCATGGGTGGAAACGCTGGAACACAAACTTTAGCCGTGATGGTTAGAAAGTTAGCATTAGGGGAGATTGATGATCAAAATAGTCGTGATGCGATTTTAAAAGAGATATCTCTTTCAATTTTCAATGGGGCAGTTTTTGCGATACTTTTAGGGTTCATAGCATTTTTATGGTTTGATGATGGGATGTTAGGGGTGGTGATAGCTCTTTCGATGATCATCACCCTTTTTTGTGCTGGTTTTTTTGGAGCAACTATCCCACTATTTTTAAAAAAACTTCAAATAGACCCAGCGATTGGAAGTACTGTTATTCTTACAACAGTGACTGATATTATGGGCTTTTTTAGTTTTTTAGCTTTAGCAAAATGGATATTATAAATGGAGCAAAAATATACCATAGACTCAATTGAACAAATACTTCAGTCAAAAGAAGCAGTGATGCTTTATTTTGGTGGAAAAAGCTGTGGGGTATGTAAGAGTTTACGACCAAAAATAGAAGAGCTTTTTTCACAAAAATTTGAAAAAATAGAGCAGATCTATCTTTATGTGGATCAGTATCCAGATATCGCTGCACACTTTACAATATTTACTATCCCCACAGTGGTAGTCTATTTTGAAAATAAAGAGTTTTTAAAGCAAAGTAGAAATATCTCTACAGTACAATTGCAAGAGCAACTACAACGAGTCTACGGGCTTTATTTTGATTAAAATTTTATGGAGGTAAAAGGATGTTAAAACGGATTTTTTATATTACACTTGCAGTTTTTATAGGGTTGCAATTTATCCCTGCAAAAATTGAAAACCCACAAACTGACTCAAGCTTAGAGATAAAAGCTCCTGAAAAAGTTATGGCAGTTTTTAAACGATCGTGTTATGATTGTCACTCAAATGAGGTCAATATCCCATGGTATCAGTCTATCGCACCTGCTTCTTTTATGGTAAAAAATCATGTGGATTTAGGGAGACAATGGCTCAATTTTTCTGTGTGGGAGAACTACACTGAAAAGGAAAAAGATAAAAAACTCAAAGGGATCTTTCGAACAGTCTATGCAGCGATGCCATTGGCTAGTTATCTAAGCATGCATGAAGAAGCAAAGCTTACAAAAGATGAGATTCAGATGATACGAGATTGGACAGGAAAAGCACCCTACTAAAAGGAAAAAAATGGAAGAGAAAATAGATCATTTTAAACACAAATCAAAAACCTACTCAAAAGATAGTAAGCGAGTACAAAATGTTCAAACCATAGCCAAAGGGATAATGGATAAAATAAACTACTCAAAGCAGATGCATATTATGGACTTTGGAAGTGGTACTGGACTTTTAAGTATACATATCGCCCCACATGTACAAAAAATCACAGCCGTAGACAACTCCCCATCGATGAATGAAACACTCCATCAAAACAAAGATATGATAAAGTGTGATCTAGATATCATCGAAGCTGATTTAGAAGTTGCTTCTTTGGAACAAAACTTTGATGGGATCATCTCTTCGATGACACTGCATCATATAAAAGATATTGAAAATATTTTTCACAAATTTTATACCCTTTTGGAAAAAGATGGAACTTTGGCTATTGCTGATCTTTATACAGAAGATGGCTCATTTCACTCAGACAATGCAGGAGTGCACCACTTTGGTTTTGAGGAAGAGTTTTTGTTGCAGTGTGCAAAAAAAGCTGGATTTGAAGATATTAGTTGCCAAGAGGTGAGTGTAGCAAAAAAACCCCACAAAGAGTTTTCTATATTTTTACTCACCGCTAGGAAGTAAAATTTTAAAAGCCTCTACGATAGCTTCTTTTTCTAGCTTTTTAACTCTTTGTTCTAAAGAGTGGGCAGTTTCATTTGGTTCTAATAATAAAGATTTTTGTAAGATGATCTTCCCCT
>JAGYNS010000134.1 GCA_018399655.1 Campylobacterales bacterium | reverse complement strand
GTGAGAATATATCTGCACCCCTGCTGAGATAGAACAGTTTGAGCCTATCTCAAGTCCTCCACTACCGTCTAGCACGACATTTGGTCCTATCCATGTGTTTTCACCCACTTTTACATCTCCCAACACAATGGCACTGTCATAGATACTACTGCCTTTTCCAAAGCCAAGTGCCTCTGCTCTTTCCCATCTATCCACAAAACACTCTGCAAATGGTAAACCTCTGTTAAACTTCTCTTTTTTTCCATAAAATAGCCTTTGGTATATCTTAAGCAGCCAGCTTAAAGCTTTTTGCTCTCGAATACCCCCCCCCATAAGTTTTTAGCTCTTGCATAATCTTCAAATCGGTATTGTTTTTCTCCATCGCTTATGAGTCCTATGTGTATAAAGTTATCTTTGGTAGCTACTACTGTTTGGTTGTTTATGGTCGTGGTTCTACCACATTCAATATTTGAACTTGCTTTATGGGGAAGTGTGGGTGTAGGGTGTGGGTGTGAAATAACAATAGCATTTATGATTTTTATGGTGTTTCCGTTTATGATTGAGTAGGCACATGGGTATGGCACTGTTTGAGCTCGGATGAAGTCGTAGATGCTTTTTGCACTCTGATACCAATCTATCATGCCATCTTTTGGACTTCTTTGTGGATGCACTTCTACTTTACTTTTATCTTGTGGGGTGAACTTTACATTTTTTATGTTGTTTAGTACTTTTGTTAATATCTTCTTAGATGCTATGGTCGCTTTGTAATACACCTCTTTGATGGTATCTTCATACTCTATGCTAAAAGATTTTTGAGCGATGATATCGCCGTCATCTACCCCATCTTCCATACGAAAAAGTGTCACGCCTGTTTGCTTTTCACCGTTTATGATAGCCCAGTTGAGCGGTGCCCCACCTGCATACTTTGGAAGTAGTGAAGCGTGAATCCCCCATGCTCCATATTTGGTAAGTTCTCTTGTGGACTTTGGTACCATATAGTACCACCCTAGTACTAGTATCAGGTCAAGGTTTAGCTCTTTGATGATGCTCTCATAGTCTTTTGTCTTTTTGCCCTCACACGAGTCTATTTCGTAGTAAGGGATGTTGTGTTTATCTGCTATGGTTTTAAGATTGGCATAGTTGGTATTTTTGACTTTTTTTTCACTGTATGAGATGTTGAACTCTTGAGGTATTGAAAATATCGCTTTAGGTGTGAGGTTGTTTTCTATGAGAAAAAGTAGTAGCTCTTTACTGTAGTTTGTGGCTCCAAAGAATGCAAAGCTTAGTGTGGGTGTGAGGTGTGAGTGTGGGGTCATTTTATTTTCTCCAAATCCTCTTTTACTAACTCTTCTAGTTCTTTTGTACTTGGCAACACTATCTTGTACTTTGAAACAAAAAGGTTTTCATCAAGTCCGGCTGTAGCATACTCTACTTTGACATTGTTTTTTTGGGTACAAAGTATGATTCCTATGGGTGGATTATCCCCGTCCATAGATATCTCGTTTTTATAGTAGTTAAGATAAAAATTCATCTGCCCTACATCTGCATGACTAAAAGCTCTTACCTTTAAATCAATCAAAATATGGCACTTAAGCACTCTATGGTAAAAGACTAGATCTATTCTATCGTGTTCATTATCTATTGAGATTCTTTTTTGTCTCGCTTCAAAACAAAATCCAGTGCCAAGTTCAAGTAAAAAGTCTTCTATATGGTTTAATAATGCACTTTCTAAGTCGTTTTCATCATACTTCTCTTTGGCTTCAAGTCCAGTAAACTCTAATATATATGGCTCTTTGATGATAGAAGTTGGATCAAAAACTTCTTTTTTATTTTTTAGTGATTGAAGTAAACTTTTTTTATCAGTTGATAATCCTAATCTTTCATATAGAAGTGATTCTACTTGTCGCTTTAGTTCCCTTACACTCCAATTGCCTTTGATAGTTTCTACTTCATAAAATGTTCTTTTGAACTCATCATCTATCTTTACAAGTTCTATAAAATGTGTAAAACTACAAACTCTTAAAAGCTTTTCAGGTGGTACATACAAAGATTGGTCAGGCACTGATTGACTTATTTTACTATCTATTTTGAATTGGTCAGGCACTGATTGACTTATTTGTGGATATGTAAGATAAAATTGTCTCATAAGCTTTAAAGCTGTAGATGACATCCCTTTGATATGGGATAGTTTTTTAGCCATATTTTCTATGAGTTTACTTCCATATGTTGCCCTATCACTTCCATTTTGTTCATACTCTACGATGTAATACCCTATTACAAAATTTCGCAATGTAAGGTTAATACTTACACTTTGCATTGCTTTTATTTGAAATGTCTGATGAACAGTATCTATAGTTGAAATTAGATTTGATAGAGTCATTTTGGTGTTTCTATCCATAGATATTACCCCACTCTTCAAAGTTGAGTAAACTCCAGATAAAAAGTCTTCTATTTTGTTCTCCACTCAAGTGTTCATTTATCAGTCTTTGCGTAGCATCTTTATCCATATATTTATAGATATTTGCATCTACTGCAAAATCTAAATAATGATTATCTTCCATAAATGAGTCTATCAACTCTTTTTTTAAGTCTGGTTTTATATCGTTAATTATATTTACAATTGTTTGTTCAAACGATTCTAAATCTATCTCTATCGTTGCCCATACTATATTTGGATTAATACCAAAGTATTCATGTGTGTTTATATCAAACATAGATAAAATCTTTCTTTATTCTGTTTTTTATAAATGTTTTCATAGACTTAAATATTCCTATATCTACCTCTTTATTTAAATTTTCTTTTAAAAAATATTTTGCACGAATCAAATCAAACCCACTTTTTATCTGCATTTTTAATACTGCTATACCTACATCACTTTTATCAGTATCTAATCCTTTTGCAACACTTCCAAAGACTGCAAACTCTTCTATACCGTATCTCTCTTTTAGTATTGGTTTCAGTTCTTTTAGTTTGTTTATGATTTGATGGTTCATTTGAAACTCCATTTAGACAACTCTTTTTGTAACAAATATTTTAACATATCTTTGCTGAAGTTTGTGGCTCCGAAGAATGCGTACGAGAGTGTGGGTTTGGGGTCATTTGTTATCACCTAGTTTCTTAACAGCATAGTTCAAAAGTAACTGTAACTGTTCAATAGCCACTTGATTTAGCTGCACTAGTCGCTCCTCAAAAGAGATGTTTTGTTTGATATTATTCATTTGTTTCACTATCCTTTAGCAAACTGTTTAGCTGCTCTTCTATCTCTTGTGATGTAGGTAAAATATTTTCAAACTCTTTTGGTAGTTTTTCTTTTATAGTATAAGTAGATACACCCATAGCTTGCTCAACATTTTGTAAAGCATACTCTACCTCTAAGCCATCTTTATCTGTACATAAAATAATTCCTACAGAAGGATTTTCATGTGGCATTTTGACTTTATCATTGAGTATATTAAGATAGAAGTTCATTTTTCCTGCATATTCAGGCTTGAACTTACCTACTTTTAGCTCTATTGCTACCAAAGCATTGAGTTTACGATGAAAAAACAAAAGGTCTACAAAGTATTCATTTTCACCTAAACTCAGCTTGTACTGATTGCCTACAAAGCTGAACCCATATCCAAGCTCTAAAAGAAACTTTTTGATATTTTCTACAAGTCTGTTTTCAACCACTCTTTCATGTGCATCTTTGCTCACTTCTAAAAACTCTAAGTTGTATTCACTTTTTACTATATCAAGGGCAAGTTCTGAAAGCTCCGTAGGAAGTGCCACTTCAAAGTTATTTGATTTATTTTCTATTTTGTCTCTTTTGAAAAGATCAGTTTTGATGTGATGCATCAAAACATTACGATTCCAAGCGTTTTCAATAGTATTTTTTATGTAGTATTCTTTTTCATCATCACTTTTACACTTGCTAAAAATAAGTATATTTGAACCCCAAGGAATTTCTCCAACAAGCTGTTGGAGATTTGTATTATTTTTATATACTAAGTAAAACTGTCTCATATACCATAAGTTTTGAGTAGAATACCCACTTTTTTCACCGAACTCATCTTTGAGTTCTTTACTCATAACTTCAACAACAGATTTACCCCAACCAAAACTCTCTTGTTTGAATACTATCCCTTTGCCAATCTCAAAATAAAGCTCAATCATCAATCTATTTGCAGAGAGTATTGCTTTAAATTTAGCACT
>JAGYNS010000133.1 GCA_018399655.1 Campylobacterales bacterium | reverse complement strand
GATAAGTTTTTCCATCTAGGAAAAATAGATGAGGATCAAAATTGGGTCAAGGTTATTCAAACCTTACCATACTCCCAAAGAGTGGTGGCAATGCTAGCACAAGATTTTACCATTCACGCTTTTTCTGTTACTATCAATAAGTTTGATAAAGAGCTTACCGTGATAAATTTTACAGATATCTCCCAAACGATGCTTAATTATATTGAGCTAGAGGAAAAAAGTATCCATGATAAACTCACTGGGGCACTCAATAGAGAATATTTTGAACAAAACTATCCAAAACTTTTAGCCCAATACCATACAAAAACAAGCTATTTTGCAGTGGCGTTATTAGATATAGATCATTTTAAAAAAGTCAATGATACCCATGGACATGATATAGGAGATGAGGTACTTATCCAGTTTGTAAAAACAATACACAGATTTTCCAGAGAAGATGATATCCTTATACGATGGGGTGGGGAAGAGTTTATTGTGATTCTTAAAGTACTTCAAAAAGAGAATCTTCACAAAATATTAGAGCATTTAAGAAAAGTGATCGAGATAGAAAAGTTTCCTACAGTAGGGAAGGTCACTTGCTCAATTGGAGGGACTATCTATGTTGATGGGGAACAAATTAAAGAAACAATAAAACGAGCAGATATAGCAGTGTACGAAGCAAAAGCCAATGGAAGAAACCAAGTTGTGATCAAAGAAAAACTTTAAAGAGTGTATATGATAAAAAAAGAAAACTACTCCTTACTGACCTACTTAGGAAGTATTATTGTAGTTACTGCAATTTTTGTTGAAGGAGTGTTTTTATCATACTACTATTTTCATACAAGTAAGCAGTTGATATCAAATATACAAAGCAACTCAGAAATCACCACAGAAAGATTAAAAAATAGTCTTGTCCCTTTTATTGAGTCATTTTCGGTCAATGAGTATGAAAAACTTATTTCAAATGAACTAAAAGACCAGAACATAGTAGCAATAACTGTAGAAGACTATAATATGGGGATGGTATTGGGTCAAGCTCATTTTATAACAGGTCGAATAAAAACAGAGCAACAAAATATAATAAAATACGATGAAAAAGATTTAGAGAAATATATTTTAGGGAAATACTTTTTTAAACAAGAATCTACAATCAGATCTTCTAATGATAAAGCTTTAGGAAAAATCACAATCTACTATACAGATAAGTTTATAGATCAAGAGCTATGGGAGCTTATTGAAAAAAGTATTGGAGTAGCTTTAATTAGCTTACTTATACTCGTAGCACTTTTGTATTTTTTGATAAAAACTTTTATAGTAAATCCACTAGATAAAATTATTGTTCAGCTCTCAAGTAGTGATGAGATGGGTATACCTAAAAAGGTACAAACGATTCAAGGTCCAAAAGAGATTGAAACACTCTCTGTCTCTTTAAAAAATATGGTAAGTACAATACAAAAGTCAAAAGAGAAAATATCACAACTCAATGAACGATATAAGCTTACCTTTAGTGGGGTAGATGATGGTATATGGGACTGGGATTTAAAAACTGATCAGGCATATTTTTCTAAAAGATGGAAAGAGATGTTGGGATACAGTGAAAATGAAGTCCAAAACAATGGAAAAGCTTTTTTTCATCTAATACATGATGAAGATAAAGAAAAAGTTGAGAAAGCTTTAAAAGATCATTTTAAAAACCCAAAAAAATACCCATATAACCTTGAGATACGACTAAAAACCAAAGAGAATAGTTACAAATGGATTTTAGCAAGAGGAAATGCGGTACTTGATCATCAAAAAAAACCTTTAAGAATGTTGGGGTTTCATACAGATATTACCTTAAAAAAAGAGGAAGAACAACGCAAACAAGAGCAAGAGCAGTTTTTATTTGAGCAAGCTAAATTAATATCTATGGGGGAGATGATAGGAAATATAGCTCACCAATGGAGACAACCACTTTCAGTGATATCTACTAGTGCTAGTGGCTTAAAAATGAAGCTAGAGTTTTTTGATAAAATTGAAAAAGAGGAGGTTATTAAGTTTTCAAATCTTATTGTTCAACAAACAGAGTTTTTATCGAAAACAATAACCAACTTTACAGATTTCATAAAAGGGGATAGTAACTTTACAAATATCAGTATTAAAAAAGTAATAGAGGAGGCGTTGATACTTTCAAGTGCTTCATTACAAAACAATTATATCAATCTAATAGAAGATATAGAGCAAGATTTGATAATTTTTGGAAATAAAAATGAATTGACAGAAGCTTTTGTTAATATAATCAATAACTCAAAAGATATTTTGAAAGAAAAAATAGATCAAAGTAAAGATCGATTTTTATTTGTTACGACTAGAAAAGTTGATGGCAATACTATAAATATAATGATAAAAGATAGTGGTGGGGGAATTGATGAAGCTATTATTCATAGGGTATTTGAGCCATACTTTACCACAAAACACCAATCTGTAGGAACAGGTTTGGGACTTTCAATTTGTGATAAGATCATTAGGGAACGACACCATGGGAATATAACAGTTGAAAATGTAGAGTACATCCATAATGATAAAAACTATAAGGGCAGTTGTTTTATCATTGAACTTAGTAGTAAAAAGTAAAGAGTCAGTCTATGCTAAACTTTAATTCTATTTGTATTAAAATTACATTAATATTACAAAGAAGAGATACAAATGGATGAAAATATTAAAAAAATTATAAAAGCGAAAGATCACATAAGTATCTTTAAGAATATGGAAGATCGTGATATTGAGCGAATTGTACAAAATGTGAATTTTATACAGTATGAGCCAGATGAAGTTATTATAAAAGAGGGTGATAATAGTAAAGAGATATTTCTTTTAGTTTCTGGAATATGTGAAGTGCTCTATCATGGAAAAGTGGTCGCAACGATACATGAAAATGAACCATTTGGTGAATTTGCTCCAATTACGCATCAAAAAAGAAAAGCAACCATTATCGCCAAAACAGATGTAAAAGTGATCTCTTTTCGGCTCAATATCTCACTTTTGGAAAATACACTTCAAGGATTTTCTATACTGTATAAAAATTTTTCAGATGAGCTTATAAAAAAGCTTGAGGCGTCCAATAAACGATAGAGATCAATACTCCTCTTGCTCGGGAGCTTTAAATCCTTCTAAAAACTTATCAAGTGTATATTTTTCTCTATGTGCTTCAGTCATAATATGAATAATAACATCCCCAAGATCAACAATAGACCATTCTCCATCCTCTTCAACTCTTAAAAACTCTTCCCCAAGTGGTTTTAGCTCCTCTTTTAAGTTGTTAAGTAGTGAGAGTGAGTGACGATTGTTTAAAGCAGTGGCGATCACTACTTGATTGACAATATATCCTTTGTCTGTGAGATCAAATGTTTCAATGTTTTCTGCTTTTTTATCATCTAATATTTTTACTATGTTTTGGATTCTTTTCTCCATATATCTTGTACCTTTTTTTGTATTTTTTTGGGTATATAGGTAAGATCTTTTGATTCTCGAAGCTGTGATGAGCTAATAGGAAGATCCAACTCTATATCTATAAATGGTATTATATCATTTTTTACTTCATATCCCTTTCGGTGAAAAACCACAAAAGTTACAAGCTCCTTTAATCTTTCAAAATTGTCCCATTTTGGGAGGCCTTGAAGGTTATCTGCCCCTATGATAAAATAGAGTTTTTCAGGTTTAAAATGTTGGGTGAAATACTCCACAGTCTCAACCGATGGCACTGCTTTGTTTTGCTCCACTTCATAGCTAGATATCTTTATCTTTTTTTGATCTCGAAAGAGTTCATGCAGCAGTTTAAAGCGAAACTTCGGATCAAACATAAAGTCCTTTTTAAAAGGGTTTAGATAGGTTGGAACAACGATAAGTTTATCTATATCAAGAACATCAAGTGCTTTATATGCTATGGTTTCATGACCTATGTGAAGTGGGTCAAAACTTCCTCCAAATATTGCTAACCTCAAGCGGTAATTTCCATCACAAGAGTTTTGATATTTTTCTGCTCAGTAATCTCTAGTAGCTTTAACCCTTCAAGCTCCATACTCATCAGCTCACTAAAGCTTTCAATATTGTTTTTTGCCAATTGTTTGACAATATCTCCACGATAAAACTTTGCCCAGTGGCTCACCACTTTCCCATCTTTTAAAAACTTGTAAGTGATCGTTGGCATCGAGGGCTTATAAAATTTATCATAAAACCCAGCCCTTAGATCGATC
>JAGYNS010000132.1 GCA_018399655.1 Campylobacterales bacterium | reverse complement strand
GCAGAAGCGGCAAAAGATATTAAAAATATTGTTGAATTAGCTACAAATAAGGCTAATGATGGAAAAAGTATTAGTACAAATATGATTAATGGATATACAGAACTTTTAGAAAATATTCAAAAAACCACTCAAACAATTGAGGAGATATCAGTCTCATCTCAAGAACAAGAGAAAGGGATACAGCAAATTAATGATGCTATCTCAAGACTTGATAGTCAAACACAAAAAAATGCACAAATAGCTAGTCAAACAAACGATATAGCAATAGAAACAGGTAAAATAGCAAAAGAGATTGTTTTAGATGCTCAATCTAAAAAGTTTACTTAAATTATAATAGTAAAATAATTAACTAATGGAAAATAATTATCCTTTACTATACAATACTCTTAATAAAAACAAGGAGAATAAAATATGTCAACGATTAAAAAATTAAAAACAATTCAAGCAGATGCTTTAACAATGTTTGTTAAATTACACAATTTACACTGGAATATAAAAGGGATGCAGTTTTACCCAATTCACGAGATGACTGAGGGGATGTATAACTCGATGGCAACATTGTATGATGATGCAGCTGAGAGAGTTTTACAGCTTGGTGAAAAGCCATTTGTAACGATGGCAGATGTACAACAAAATAGTTGTATCAAAGAGGAATCAAAAACAGAGTTTAATGCAAAAGAGGTGTTAGAATCAGTGTTAGCTGATTATGAACATTTTTTAAAGCACTTTAATGAGCTTTCAGATATTGCCGATGAAACTGGAGATAAAGGAACGGTTGGATTTGCTGATGAGCAGATTGCAAAATTTGAAAAAGATATCTGGATGATCAAATCTTCTTTAGCATAAAAAAAGTGAAAAAAGTTCAGTAAAAAAGGGTAGTTTTCGCTACCCTTTTTTTATTGTAACTCTTAAATAATAAATTTTTTCTTTTAATAGATATTTTAGGTTTAAATGTTACTATACAATCATCACTATATCGAAAGGAATCATTATGGCAAAAACTATGACAACAACCGCAGGAAATCCAATAGGAGACAACCAAAACTCTCTTAGTGCAGGAAGCAGGGGTCCACTTTTAATGCAAGATTATCAACTCTTAGAGAAGCTAGCCCACCAAAATAGAGAGAGAATCCCTGAGCGTGTAGTCCATGCAAAAGGAAGCGGTGCTTATGGAACCCTGACCATTACCGAAGATATTAGCAAATATACCAAAGCACAAGTGTTACAAAAAGGGGAAAAAACTCCAATGCTTGCTCGATTCTCAACAGTTGCTGGGGAAAAAGGTGCAGCGGATGCTGAAAGAGATGTAAGAGGTTTTGCTTTGAAATTCTATACAAAAGAGGGGAATTGGGATCTAGTAGGGAACAACACCCCTGTATTTTTTGTAAAAGACCCGATGAAATTTCCAGACTTTATTCATACACAAAAAAGAGATCCAAGAACCAATCTTAGAAATAGTACGGCTATGTGGGATTTTTGGTCTTTATCCCCAGAATCACTCCATCAAGTTACTATTTTGATGTCTGATAGAGGGATCCCTAAGAGTCTTAGACATATGAATGGATATGGTTCACATACTTATTCTTTAATCAACGAAGCAGGTGAGAGGTTTTGGGTGAAGTTTCACTTTAAAACCATGCAGGGGATCGAAACTCTTACCAACAAAGAGGCAGAAGCAATTGTTGGAAAAGATAGAGAGAGCAACCAAAAAGATCTTTATGAATCGATTGAAAATAGCAATTTTCCAAAATGGAGTTTTGAGATTCAGATTATGACAGATGAGCAAGCAAAAAGTACCTCATTTAATCCATTTGATTTGACAAAAGTGTGGCCTCACAAAGAGTTCCCTATGATCAAAGTGGGAGAGATGGAACTGAATCGTAATCCACAGCACTATTTTGCAGAGATCGAACAGTCAGCATTTAGCCCTTCAAATGTAGTTCCAGGAATTAGTTGGTCACCAGATAAGATGCTTCAAGCAAGAGTGTTTTCTTATGCAGATGCTCATAGATATAGAATAGGAACCCACTATGAAGCTTTACCAGTGAATCGACCATTAGTAGAGGTAAATACTTACCATGCGGATGGTCCTATGAGATTAGATCAGCCTGTAGGAACAGATGCTTACTATGAACCAAATAGCTTTAATGGACCTATAGAAGATAAACAATATGTAGAGCCACCATTTCCTGTAAACGGTGATGGATATAGATATGATCATCATGAAGATACACAAGATCATTACTCACAAGTAAAAGCACTGTTTCATCTGATGAGTGATTCTCAAAAAGAGCAGCTATTCAATAATATCGCTGAAGCGATGGACGGAGTTCCTCAAGATATCCAAAAAAGACAAATAGCACTTTTTGATACAGTAGATAGTGACTATGCAGCAGGGGTAAAAAAAGCTTTAGGGATCTAAAATGGACGCTATAAGTGCCAATGAGGAAAAAAGATATCTAGAACTGCAGCAAATGGCACTTGACTTTGCAAGGGATGGTGAAACATCTATCTTGCAAAGTATGTTGGATTCTGGACTTCCTATAGAGCTTCAAGATACCAAAGGGAATACACTTTTGATGTTAAGTAGCTATAATGGAAATTATGAAACATCAAAAATGCTTATAGAATATGGAGCAAATATCAATAGTGTCAATGATCACGGGCATAGTATTATTGCAGGAGTCGCTTTCAAAGGGTATCTAGATATCTGTAAACTTTTAGTAGAAAATGGAGTCAAAATAGATAATAGGTTTTCAAAGTCACCTATTGTATTTGCTTCTATGTTTGGAAGAAAAGAGATTGTAGAATATCTTCAGCAAAAACAAAACAATACTAAAAAATCAAAAGTTTTATCTTTTATTGCGAAAATAGTATCTAAGATAAGATATAAATCATAAGTAGCTTAAGCAAAAGAAGGGTAAGTTTTCACTTATCCTTCTTTTATTGAGATATTAAGCTTCGTAGAAAGTATACAATGGTTCACTATAGTTAGGTACATTGTCATAAGCAAATACTGCAAAATATTTTGAGATATTTAACGAACCAAAATTATCATAGGTATAGTTGTCTTTCCCAGCATAAAGTTTGTCTCCATCATAGGGGTTTGAAGGTGGATGGAATCTATTTCGTACTACATACACCCCAACAAAATCTTCATCGTCTGGATTTTTCCAGCTTAATTTTATCTTGCCATTTTCTTTGATGATCTTCAGATCAGTAGCTTGAGAAATAGGATCTCTTCTTCTTTGAATATGTTTTATGGTCAATACTGCATCTGTATCCCAATCAATTAGATGGTCTTTTGTAATTGATGAGGTTGGTTTGATGATAAATTTTGCTTGCATATTTTGCTTATGTCTCTCCTCTAGGGAAAGTCTTGAGTAACTGTCAAAAATAAAATGGTGTTTCGTTTGCTCTTTTAATTGGGTGTGGCTTACCTCATATCCAATAAATTCAATTCTTTCTCTCTCTTTGATTTTAGCGTGCTCTAGATTGTCAATATCAACAAACTCTACATTATATCTGATATCTTGAGCTGTTTTTGTTTTTGTTTTATTTTGGATACTTATATACGCTTGGGTAAAAACTGTTTTATGAAAGTCTGGCAGTAAATGGAGATCAAACTCCATATAGCCATAAATTTTATTATTTTCTTTGTCAAATCCACAAGAAAGTTTATTTTGTTCAATATTTTGTGTCGATATGGTTGCTGTATTTGTTGCTGTTATTTGCAATGTCTCTTCAGGAATAGTGTATTTTATATATAGATTTGGTCTATAATGGATCCCTCCACCAAAGTTTCCATACCCCAAATCAAACATCATCATTTGAGAATCGGTTCCTAAAGGAAGTTCAGTTGGTCCTGAGATTTTAAAAAGAACTGATGAAGATTCTTGAAGTTGTGATTCTAAAAGTTTTCTTTCATACTCATTAAAATTCCAATGGCTCCAAATCCCTTGGGTAAGTTTTTCTGAAGGGATTGTATCTCCTAATGTTTGTAATAGTTCAGATTGATTGATTTGATCAAAATCGGTAATATCAGAAACACTTTGTTTATCAACAAATGAGATAGACCATTCTCCATACTTTTCAATTTTTGCATTGACTCTATTGAGTGGATAAAGTGATAGCACCGCTTCTTTTATAATGGCATCTTTGGGAACTGATTCTAGTGAAAAGTCCATCACCCCATAGCTTACACCTCTATTTTTACTCACCCCTATGAAAAGTGAGTTTGTCCCAAAGTGGGATCTGTTTTTTTCCAAAGTTTTTTCAGCCACATATCCCACGCTATTAGGTGCAGGA
>JAGYNS010000131.1 GCA_018399655.1 Campylobacterales bacterium | reverse complement strand
CGGACCTGGTGTCAAAGGAAAAAGTGGCGTACTAGAAAATATGAATACCAGAGCAGCTTTTTTGACAGATGATAGTCATAAAATACGTATTGTATATACACCAAAGCATTCTTCATGGCTTAATCAGATTGAATGCTGGTTTAGCATTATTACAAGAAGGCTTTTGAATAAACGCGCCAGCTTTAAATCGATAGATGAACTTGAAAATGGTATAAAAAGATTTATTGATTTTTACAATGAACATATGGCAAAACCATTTAAATGGACATACACAGGTAAATTATTACATATTTGATGTAATTAAAGAACAACTAGTATGAAAACAAAAAGGAGAAAATTTGGCTATTACAATCAGAAAGCCTGACAAAAAAGATGCAAAACAGATTTATCAGTTAGTAAAAGATACAAATGTTTTAGATGTTAATTCTGAATATCTTTATCTGCTACAAACAACACACTTTCGTGAATATTGCTCTGTAGCACAAAGCGATTCAAAAATAGTAGGTTTTGCATCTGGGTATATTGTTCCAAATAAGCCCGATACTTTGTTTATTTGGCAAGTTGCAGTTGACAGCTCTACACGAGGTCAAGGGGTTGCACAAAAACTTATTCTAGAGATTTTGCAACGAGATTCTTTAAAAGAGGTTTGTACAATCCATACAACTATAAGTCCTAGCAATACAGCTTCTCAAAGATTATTTGAAAAGCTATGTGATCATTATGGTGCTTCATTCACCAAAGAGGTGATGTTTGAGGTGAGTGATTTTAATGATGCTCACGAAGATGAAGTTTTATATACAATAGAATTAAAAAAATAGAAGGAAAAAATACAATGAGAATTTTTGAAAATTTAGAGTCAGAAGTAAGAGGATATATAAGAAGTTTCCCAACAATATTTGAAACATCAAAAGGGGCAACGCTTACAAATGAGCAAGGGGAAGAGTTTATTGACTTTTTTGCAGGTGCAGGAACACTTAATTATGGACATAACAATCCACTAATTAGTGAAGCACTCATTAAGTATCTCCAAAAAGATGGAATAGTGCATGGTCTTGATATGGCAACCACTGCAAAAAAAGAGTTTTTACAATCGTTTCAAGATACTATCTTAGTCCCTAGAAACCTAGATTACAAAATACAATTTACTGGACCTACAGGTACCAATGCGGTTGAGACTGCTTTAAAACTTGCACGACTAGTTAAAGGAAGATCAAATGTAGTTTCATTTACCAACGGTTTTCATGGACTTACTCAAGGATCTTCATCAGTTACTGGAAACAATGACTATAGAGATGAGAGTTATATTAGTAGATCAAATGTATCATTTATGCCATTTGATGGATATTTTGGAGATATGAACACTATGTCTATTTTTAGAAAGTTTTTAGAAGATAGTAGTAGTGGGCTTGATATTCCAGCTGCTGTTATTGTTGAAACTATTCAAGGTGAAGGTGGTATCAATGTAGCATCAAAAGAGTGGTTACAAGAGCTAGAATCTATTTGTAGAGAGTATGATATTTTACTTATTATTGATGATATTCAAGTTGGAAACGGAAGAACTGGAGAGTTTTTCTCATTTGAATTTGCAGGAATCAACCCAGATATTATTACTATTTCAAAATCTATTGGTGGTGGTCTTCCAATGGCACTTGTTCTACTTAAGCCTGATCTTGATCAGTGGAAACCAGGAGAGCATACAGGAACATTTAGAGGAAACAATCTTGCCTTTGTAGCAGCAAGAACAGCTATTGAGCAATACTGGCAAAATGATGATCTAAGCAATGCCGTTAAATATAAAGAAAAAATCATCAAAGAGGAGCTTCAAAGAATCGCTGAGAGATTTAAAGAAGAACTTGATGTAGAAGTGCGAGGAAGAGGTCTTGCGTATGGTTTTGATATTAAAAATGACAACTCAATCGCAGGGGAACTTTCTAGCTATGCTTTTAATGAAAAGCTTATCATAGAGACTTGTGGAAGTGAAGATCAAATCGTCAAATTCTTACCACCACTTATTATTGATGAAGAGATGTTAAGAGAAGGGTTAAAAAGATTTGAAAAAGCTATAGAGACACTTATGGCAGAGAAAAAAGAGAAATTAAGTGGGGAGTTTTAAGAGATGTTTATCGTAGATGTAAATAAAGATATTATAGGAACACAAAAAGAGGTGCACGCGAAAGAGGGTCAGTGGACAAGTAGAAGGATGGTTTTAAAAGATGACAACATGGGATTTTCTTTCCATGAAACAATCATCAAAGCGGGAACAAAAACCCATATCCACTATCAAAACCACCTTGAGGCAGTGTATTGTGTTGCGGGAAATGGAAAAATAGAAGATTTAGCAACTGGTGAAGTACATGATATCCATGATGGAATTATGTATGCTTTAGATAACCATGATGATCACAACCTTTATGGTGGCACTGAAGATATGCGACTTATTTGTGTATTTAACCCACCAATTAAAGGGACTGAAAATCATGATGAAAATGGAGTGTATCCATTAGAGGACTAAAAATGAAGTTTATCTATATTCAAAACTATCTTACCCTTTCAAGAGAAGAAAAAAGAGAGTTTTTTGCATTGATAGGGACAAAAAAAGAGTTTCGTATCACCAATCAAAAAATTATTCTTAATGATAACTCTTTGATATTAGAGCTTGATACAAACTCTAATGTCTCTTTGGCAAAAAAGTTTATCGAGGACTTTTTCAAAAAAGAGAGTAAAATCAGTGTCAAAATCGTCAATAACATTATCCAAAATGACACAAAGATAGTTTTAGATTTTGAGGATACTAAATCAAAAGAGGTAATGCTATAAATGAGACTACTAACTTACAATATAGATCCAAATATTATCAAAGAGTTTGAAGAGAACGATCTGTATATTATTGATTGTGCAGAGGATATAGATGACACCCTATATCATTTACAAGTAAGGTTTTATAATCTTGTAATTGTGAATGATGTTGATTTGAAGTATTGTCTTAATCTTTTAAGAAATAAACAAAGTACAAGTACTGCATTTATATTTATCACCAGTGATTATACAAAAGATTTTGAACTCAAAGTTTTACAAAGAGGAGCTTTAAGTGTACTCAAGGCTCCAGTAAGCTTGGAATTACTTATGGCAAAAGTGGAATCGATCCATAGAGACAACTTCAAAAAAAGACTGACTTATAAAGAGTACTTTGGAATTGATCAAACAGATAAAGAGATTGTGGATCTTCAAGACAATGAGATAGATATACGAGGGAAAGCTTTTGATGTATTATCTTATTTGGTAAAAAATAGACATCGACCCCCTATTTCCAAAGATGAGCTTATCTATGCACTATGGGAAGATCCTGAGATGGTCTGTCAAAATGTGATTGAGGTAAATATCAACCAAATACGATCAAAACTCAAAAAGAAACTTAATGTAGATATCATAGACACTGTAAGAAACAGAGGGTACAAATTAAAAAGCTAAAATGAAGAGGAAAAAATGAAAGTATGTAAATTTGGTGGGAGTTCTGTAAAAGATGCTACCCAAATTAATAAAGTGTTAAATATTGTAAAAAGTGACGCTCAAAGGCGTGTAGTTGTTGTATCTGCTCCAGGAAGGGATCCAAAATATGATCAAAAAGTTACTGATCATCTTCTCAATTTTGCAACAGATGGAAAATATTTTTGTGATCAAAAAATCGATGTAGATGCAAAACAATCACTTCAAGCTGTTCTAGATAAATTTGAATCATTATGTAATGATTTGAATGTTGAGAAAAAATCTATCATAGGGACACTTAAAAGTGAGCTTACAAGTACCACTTTAGAAGATGAAAAGAAAGAAGCATTTTGTCTCTCACGAGGGGAGCATTTTAACGCAAAAGTGATCGCCTCTTATTTTCAAAATCAAGGGGTAAATGTACAACTTATGCTTCCTGAGGACTTTGGGTTTATATTAAGTGATGAGTTTACCGATGGAAAAGTGCTTCCAGAATCACATAAAAATATAGAAGATAGTTTTTCCCTAGACAATGATATAGTTTATCTGGTACCTGGTTTTTATGGACGAACTGTTGATGGAGATATTGCAGTGATGAGTCGAGGCGGAAGTGATCTTACAGGTGGTGAGCTTAGTTTTGCACTTGATGCAGATATTTATGAAAACTGGACCGATACCAATGGGGTATATGAAGTGGATCCTAGAGTTATTGATGGTTCAGATGTGATCCCAAGACTTACTTTTAAAGAGTTGCGACTTTTAAGTTCAAAAGGGTTTAATGTATTCCATTTTAACGCAATGTTAAATTGTAAAAAAAGCAAAATTCCTATCAATATACGAAACACAAACAATCCAGAA
>JAGYNS010000130.1 GCA_018399655.1 Campylobacterales bacterium | reverse complement strand
ATTGTCAATGGTGTTCACAAAGAAATCTGGCTTTTTTAGTATCACCTCATCTACAAGTGCTGGGAGCATCAAAGGGATTGGGATACTTACAAGTACTGCAATTATAGTGACAACTTGTCCCCAAAAAAGTGTTTTTTTATCTGTTATTAAAAGTTTATAGATATAAGAAAAGTCTATTTTTTTATGGTGTGAGTCTATTTTTTTACCTTAAAAAAGGAGGTCATTATGACCCCCTTTGAGATTCTTCAACGAACTATTATACAGGCAATACCCTAATATTCTCATCAACTTTTTGCTTGAGTGTTGATTCGATTGCATAAAGTGTCCCTGTACTTCCAGTTGCACATGAGCTACAAGCTCCAAGGTATCGAATATAGATATCATAATATGGAAGATTTTCTTTGATATCGATTATCTCCATATCTCCACCATCCATCACTAGCATTGGTCTAATATACTCATCGATTACCGCATCCACTGCTTTGATTCTTTGAACTATTGTCATTTTATCAAAACTATTTTCACCGCTAGCAGTGGTATCTGCTGCAGCTCCTAGTTTTTCATTTTCCATCTGCTCTTTGACTTCAGCTAATATATCTACAAGGTATACATCTTTCTCTTCATGTCCACCTGGTCTTACACATGACTTACAGTAGCTTCCAGCTTTTGTGATCTCTATTATTTGTTCCACATCTGTGATATTATGTTCTCTAATTGCATCTACGATATCTTTTCGTGTTTTTCTTGCACACTCACATACAATATCTTGATTTTCTAACTCACTTCTTTCCACCCCTTTGTATTGAGCGGCTGCTTCAAGGATAACATCATACGCCATAACACTACAGTGCATCTTTTGAGGTGGAACTGCTGGAGTATTTGGCTCATCTCTTAAAAATGCTTCCACTTCAGTATTGGTGATATGGATCGCATCATCCACTTTTCTTCCAATACAAAGCTCCGCCATAGCATCACTACTTGCGATAGCTGTACCACAACCAAAACTTCTAAACTTACTATCTAAAATAGTATCTGTTTTTGGATCTACCAACCAATAAAGTCTGACCGCATCCCCACAAGATTCTGCACCAAAATCTGCTACGATCAGTTTTGCATCCCTTGCTTTTGCATCTTCTTCGGTAAACTCACCTAGAGCTCTTGGATTGTTCATTCTATCTTGAACTTTTTTACTATATTGTTCCCAAACATTTCCTGTAACTAAATCATTTCTTGCCATATCATTATCCTTTTTTCTTTATTTTCTATTTTAATGTAAATGTACTGAGAAGGCTTTTTGCTTCGCGTATGTCATAGATATATTTCTCAGCCTCTCAACTGTTGCTTGAACTTTTTCTATTACATAATCGATCTGCTCTTCTGTGGTAAATTTACTTAAAGCAAACATAACCGTTGCATTGGCAATCTCTGTTTTTTCACCTAGTGCTTCAACTACAGCACTTCCTTCAAGATCCTCACTACTACAGCTTGATCCTGTTGAGAGGTAGATACCATTTTCATTCATATCCCATAGCATCGCTTCCCCTTCTACCCCTTTAAAAGAGATTGCAGTAAGGTTTTTGAGTCTTTTTACTCTTGGAACATACGATTTTGTATCAGCTATTTTTAAAAGTTCATCTTCAAGCTTATTTCTCAAAGCTTGTGTTGTGTGATCTAAAAATGATAAATTGATATTTGCAAGCTCTAACGCCCGTGCCATCGCTGCCACACCATTATTGTACAAAGATCCACCTCTTTTTCCACCCATCACATTTTTTGCCCCATGAATAAGTGTCACATAAGGAGCTCCTGCTTTGACAAACAGTCCCCCTACCCCTTTTGGTCCATGAAATTTATGTGCAGACCATGTAAAATAATCTACTCCTAAATCTTGAAGATCAACTCTCATCTTTCCAATAGCTTGTGCTCCATCACTATGAAAGTAAACTCCATGTTTTTTTGCAACTTCACTTATTGCTTTGATATCTTGAATTGCCCCTGTTTCATTTGAAGCGATAAGTACAGAGATAAGACAGGTTTTGTCTGTAATAGCTGCTTCAATTTCGCTTACTTTTACCAAACCATTCTCATCAGTTCCTATATAAGTGACCTCCATCCCCATATCTTTACAAAACTTTAAAGGGGACTTAATACTTGAGTGCTCTGCTACTGTTGAGATGATATGATTTTTTTCACCCCCTTTTAAAAACTCCATTAAAAAAGTTTTTATCACGGCATTGTTCCCCTCAGTGGTTGAAGAGGTGATCAAAATATCATCTTCATCTGCAGCGTTTAATCCATCATACAATTTATCATACGCATCATTTAAAAGGGCTCGTGCTTCTATCCCTTTATTGTATATCACATTCACATTTCCAAATTTTTTAATCGCATCTACATACACCGTCTCCACTTTTGGATCCATCTGTGTTGTAGAGTTATTATCTAAATAAACTTCCATCTTTTTCCCTTTAAATTTAATTCTGCTCTAAACTTCTAAGTGCAATATCTGTACCCTATTGAACTATTATTTATGTAAGTCTAACTTAATTAAGATAAATTTTGTCTTATTTGATAGATTTAATTATTCTTTGATATAATAAGAGTTTAAAAGATAAAGGAAACTAATGAACTACACTGTTTACAATGCAAGTGGAAATACTTTTGTAATCTTTGATACCAATAAAAAAGAAGATTACAGCAAATTAGCTATAGAACTTTGCCAAAAAGAAGCTGTAGATGGGCTTATAGCTATAATTCCCCACGATATTTATGATTTTGAATGGCTTTTTTACAATAGCGATGGGAGTACCGCTTCCATGTGTGGCAATGGAACAAGAGCAGTTGCACATTATGCTTGTTCAAACAATATCGCAAAAGAGAATATGACCTTTCTAACTGGAGCTGGTGTTATCACTTGTAGTATTGAGGGTGATGTTGTAGAGACTTTGATGACCCCTGCTAAAATTTTACAAAAAGATTTTAGTGAATATGGCTTTGATTGGTGGCTATTAGATACAGGGGTTCCCCATCTTGTAACTTTTGTTGAAGATCTTGAACAGTTTGATCTAGAGATTTGTAAAACAATGAGAGAACAATACAATGCCAATGTAAACTTTGCAAAAATAAACAATTGCAAACTTTTCGTACGAACCTTTGAAAGAGGGGTAGAGGGGGAAACTCAAGCATGTGGTACAGGGATGACTGCTTGTTTTATAAGAGGTGTTTTAGAAAATAGACTTCTTAATCATTGTGAAGTGTATCCAAAAAGTAATGAGGAGCTTTTTTTACGCATAGAGGATGATAAGCTTTATTTTAAAGGGAAAGTAAAAAAACTTCAAACGAAGGAGTACAGATGAGAGCTATAAAATATGGAGCTATACTCTTTGTTCTACTTCTTTTTACAGGCTGTGATCAACAAGAGGTACAAATAGTAGAAAAAAAGCTCTTTGAGAGTAAAGTGGGAACTATAGAAGATCAAAGACTTATCACAAAGATAGAGCCACCTAAAAAAGAGGCACCTAAACCAAAAGTGGTAGAAAAAAAGGTGAAGAAAAAACCAAATATGACCGTGTCTCAAAAAAAGAAAAGGTTTAATGATATACTTGTCCCTATAGTAACTGAAGTGTATACCCACTTACAACAACAATTTGAAGATGCACAAAAAGCGATACAAACCAATACCAATCAAGAATCAATAGCTACACTTAAAGAGTTTTATGAGGTTGAATCAGATCAAGAACTTTTAGAAGCGTTAAAGCCTCACCCTATAAGTATTACCCTAGCTCAAGGAGCGATAGAGAGTGCCTGGCTTACTTCACGATTTACCAAACTTGCAAACAATATCTTTGGGGTATGGTCTTTTCGATCCAACGAGCCTCGAATAGAAGCAAGTGAAACAAGAGGGGAGAAAAAAATTTATCTGAAAAAATATAAAAACCTTAAAGCTGCGGTGTATGATTATTATAAAAATATTGGGAAAAATTGGGCTTATGAGGAGTTTAGAAAACAGCGACTTCTTACTGATGACCCTTATGCGCTTGTGGATCATTTAAAAAGCTATTCTGAAAAAAGGGAAGTGTATACCAACACTTTAAAACGGATGATTGAGTATAATAACTTTGATCGATACGATATAAAAATTACCCCATGAAACTACTCGTATCTGCACTTGAACCCTCATCCAATATCCATCTTGAAGCACTTTTAAAAGAGCTTCCAAAAGATATTGAACTAAGCGGTATATTTAGTAAAAATCTAGGGAACCCAACTTATGATATATCTGATCTAGCGGTGATGGGATTTGTAGATGTATTGCGTAAAATTCGATTTTTTTTAAAACTCAATAACGAG
>JAGYNS010000013.1 GCA_018399655.1 Campylobacterales bacterium | reverse complement strand
ATCTGTTTAAATCAATCCCATTATAAATTAAATCTATTTTATCTTTTGGAAAATTTTGTGGATTGAAAGATAAATATATTCTTGACACACTCGATAAAACTATCAGTGCCTTTTCAAACTTTGCTGCTTTGGCAATAAAGTACAATGTTGATGAAGAGTTAAAATATACAGTAAATAAAAATCTTCATATTCAGTTCTAGTACGGCTAAAATCACAAGTGAAGATCACTCCGATGCTAAGTTTATGATTCAAGTGGGATTTGTATTTTAAAACAATTTATTGATACATTATCGCTTTGTAAATATATCCTCAGCCCATTGAGTAATAGGACCTCGAAGTACTTTTTCGAGGTTTATTGCAAAAAGATTTACCGACTCTGCTTGCTTATTAGTTGATTTTAAAAGGGTGGTGAGGGCGTTGGTATGTTTGTTGACATAGAAGTTGTCAATTTGGTTGTTACTTCCTAATATTACTACTTTACAGCTACTATCGATTCGACTGAGTACCATCTGCATCGTTTTATTGGACATATTTTGTGCTTCATCGATGATGATAAATGCGTTTGATAGTGTTCGCCCTCTCATCTCCCCCACCCACATAGTTTGGATAGAGTAGTTTTCCATCATATTTTGAACTCGTAAAAGCACCTCTTGCTCATCAAGCTCTTCAAACTCTCTCCCTTTTTGGGATGACTTTTTTTTATGCTCACTTCGTACCATGTAGTTTAAGCTATCTAGCAAAGGGTGGTTATATATAGCAAACTTCTCTTCATATCCTGGAAGGTACCCTACATCTTCCCCTTTGTCTAATGACTCAATAGAGTTTCGTATATAAATAATTTTTTGATACTCTTTTTTTCGTACCCGTTTAATCGCTCCACTTAGAGCTAAAAGTGTCTTTCCACTTCCTGCTTTTGCATCGACTACTATCACATTATAATACGCACTATTGATCGCATTTGAAAAAAATAGTTGCTCCTTATTAAGAGGAGCTATGATCTGATCTCGTATCTCTGCTTCATTGATAGGTTCTATCTTTCCACTCATTATATTAGCCAATATTACTTGATCTGAGTCAATTACTTTCATACAGTATGAATAGTTATTTGTACTGTAATTTGTATCAAAGTTTGTGATATTTTTCCCATTTAAATTCTCTAACTCTTCAAAAGGGATCTCAATCTCTTTGATAAATTCATAAGATAGCTCACTTTTATCACCTTTTAAAGAATCTACCTCTATATCCAAGCTCACTGCTCTTGTTCGTGCCATGATATCTAAAGATAAAAACTTTACATTATGAAAATAATCTTTTGAAAATTTTGCGATCTCTAATATCTTTCTATCATTAAATATATTTAAAGGGATATTTTTACTCGTGACTTCGTAGTGTTCTTTTGAGATAATTTTTACTGTAACCTCACTCGTTCCATCGATTTGCAATGTAATGATTGTGTAGGTATCTACTTGCTCTTTTTGAACAATTTTTGCGGTTTCTAAAACTCTTGCAAACTCTCTTGCTTGAAAATTTATCTCATCAAATCCACTTTTTTTGCTGTCGATCTCATCTAAAACTGTTTCAGGGATCACTATGATATTTGTCCCATTGTCACAGAGTTTAAAAAGATTTGTTGCATCTTGCAAAATGATATTGGTATCTATGACATAGCAGTTGTTGTATTCCATTTTACTTTTCCCCTCGAAGCTGATAAGTGATATCTCCTGCACCTACGCCTAAAACTATTCCGCTATTCAGTGTTCTAAATACGCTACCATTC
The DNA here is from genome assembly GCA_018399655.1 of Campylobacterales bacterium. Classification (GTDB taxonomy): domain Bacteria; phylum Campylobacterota; class Campylobacteria; order Campylobacterales; family Arcobacteraceae; genus JAIOSF01. The sequence continues at coordinate 18,994 of JAGYNS010000013.1, read as the reverse complement.
TTCATAAGCTCCAACGAACCACTATTTGTTTTAACTTTATCAGCTAAGGTTGTATTGTAGTTTGCAAACTCTTTTGAAAACTCTATATGTTTAAACTCCTCATTCACTGACCAAACAGGGAGTATAATAAGCTCATCACACCCTTCAAAGCATCTTTTAAAGTACTCTAAGTTGTCTAGCGTACGGCTAAACTTATGAGGCTGCCAGATTATGATAATTTTTTCAATTCCAATTTGTTTTTTATATATTTGTACTGATTTCAAAGTAGCTACTATCTCTGTTGGGTGGTGGGCATAATCATCAATCACTACAAAATGGTCTCTTTTTTGAATGATATCAAATCGTTTTTTTATCCCTTGATACTTTGAAAGATTTTTCCTGATTTGGGCGAAGTCCATCGAAAGGGATGCTGCTAATATGGCACAAGAGGCATCGATGGCAATATGCACTCCAAATCCCCATACTTCAAACTCCCCATAATCTTTTAAAGCAAATTTTGTATATGGTTCCCCATCTTTTAAGATAAACTCAATATTTCTAATATCTTTTGAAGGGTATAGCTTGATTGCATACCCTTTGTAGTTTGCTAAAAAAGGATCTTCTGCGTTGATGACACGGAGCTTTGCGATATCCAAAAACTTTGTGTATGCCCCATAAAATCTTTCTTCATCATAGTTGTAGTACTCCATATGCTCTGGTTCGCAGTTTAAAACAATAGAGCAGTAAGGGTGGGAAAGGGTAAAGCTCTCATCACTCTCATCTGCTTCAAAAGCTAAAACCTCATCTATGTACCTAAAATTTGAATCAAACTCTTTACTGATGGCTCCAATGATCGCTGAGCTTTGTAAAATAGAGCTAAGGATTGCTGTAGTGGTACTTTTCCCATGAGCCGCACACACACAATAGTTGGTTGTCTTTTGCATAATGATACTTAAAGCATCTTTTCTTGGCAGAAGAAGCAACTCTTGCTTTTTTGCTTCTATGATCTCTACATTGTGATTTTGCACCGCCGCACTGTAGATCACCAAATCTTGTCCATCTATGGCACTTGCATCTTGAGGAATTGTCACTTTGATCCCCTCACTTTTAAGCTTTTGCGTTATGGGTGTTTCTTTTATATCTGAACCACTTACCTCATACCCACGATATTGTAAAAACCTAGCAAGGGCAGAAAGTCCAATCCCCCCTATTCCTATAAAATGTACTCTCATCAATTTAGTAGGTGCTTATAGCTTTCATACTGTTTTTGGATAAGATCTTGTTTCCCATCTACATACTGATCTAGATCAAACTTAAAGTTAGTTATAAAATATCCATAAGGCTCATTTTCTGATTCTGTTGTCTCTATATTCACATCATTGGCATAAAAAGTATCTATATCAATCTCTTGAGCACTATTAAGTAGGTGTATTGTGACTGCTTTAGAAAGTTTTTCATCCTCTACAATCTGTGATAAAATAAAAAATAGCTCTGAGGCTCCTTGAAAATTATCTCTGCTCCACTTCTCTATAGCATGCTCATAAAAACTTCTTATAAAATAGATATCATCTGATTCAAGAGTTAGCCTCTTCCCATTGGCTAGTCGATCTTCTATTTGATCAAATGCTATTTTTAAAATCTCTTGATATACAGTGTGTACCCTTTCTTCATCAAGATCAAGAATAAGAAGTGTATCAAGTACTTGATAAAGTTCAGCAATATTCTTTTCCTGTTTGGCTTTAAGCTCTTGTTCTTGAAGAAAATTTAAAAATTCAGGATTGGTTCTTGCTTCATTAATATCCGAATGATTCACTCTCATCTCCTTTATATGTAATGATAAAGTCTCTTATTTGGGTTAGTATCTCTTTTGTTTTGTCTGGTGTTTCTACTAAAGCGATCCGTACAAAGTTTTCCCCCATACCTTCTCTTCCTAGGTATCTTCCTGGAAGTACTTTAATTGATTTTTTCATATAAAGTTCTTTGGTAAATTTAAGATCATTTTCTACCTCTAGCCAAAGGTAAAAAGTAGCTTTTGGTGTTTTTACCCCTAAAATTTCCCTTGCTAATCTCATATTTTCTGCATAAAGTCTTCGAAAGTTTTCCACATGCTTCTCAGCTCCCCACGCAGTGGCAGCAGCTGTTTGAAGCGGTAAAGGGATAGCACACCCCATATAGGTTCGATATTGAAGGTACTTACTAATAATCATTCTATCCCCTGCAATAAAACCACTTCTAAGCCCCGGAGCACTACTTCTTTTTGAGATGGAGTTTACTACCACACAGTTTTTATAGGCTAGATTTCCAGCTTTTACACATGCTTGCAGAAGTGATGGGGGCTTGATATTATCATAATATATCTCACTATAACACTCATCATTTAAAAGGACAAATCCAAATTCAATCGATTTTTTAACCCATTTTGCAAGCTCATCTGTTGTGATTGTAGCTCCTGTTGGATTGTTTGGGAAGTTAAGGATTACCAAATCACATTTTTTGAGCTCTTCTTCATTTATCTCTGGCTTGTACTCATTCTCTTTGAGTAAGTTGATATGAATTATATTGGCTCTACTTGCAATAGCTGCCCCTTCATATATTTGATAAAAAGGATTAGTAAATGCCATGACAGGATCTTCAATATCGTGGAGTAAAAATTGAGGAAAGCTAAAAAGCACCTCTCTGGTTCCAAATGTTGGTGTTATTTGAGCTGGAAGTACATCTACTTTGAATCTTTTTTGTAAAAACTCTATCATCGCATCTTTGAGATACTCTTGACCTGCACTTGAGGGGTATTTATTAAGTAGGCCTGCACTAAATCCTAGCTCTTCTTGGATAAATTTTGGTGTGGGGAACTGCGGCTCTCCAATAGTAAGGTTTGTTATGGGATAATGGGTATTTTCCCTAACTCCACTAAGAAGATTGTTCAATTTTTCAAATGGATATGGTTCAAATTGCATATAATATTTGCCTTATTTATATTGTAATATTTACAAGATTATAGCAAACTATAGCTTATGGATAAATCCAGTTTTTGGTTCTATTTGTATTTGTTCACTATTGCTATTTTTATCTTCTAGTGTAATAATACATGGGGTATCGATTTTTTGTATATTTTGCCCTAAACTAGAATATATATCCCCATCATATCCAAAGCTTATTTGCCCTATTGTAGTTGTTGTATTGCAACTTAGTTCAACACTAGAAACTCCATACTCTTTTGTAAGCAATAGATTTTTAGATTCATCTTCTTTCCCTACACAATCACTTTGCATATAAAGATACCTATTATTTAAAGGGTCTTTCATCGTTTCACTTTTTTTAAAGTGTGCGGTTCCTCCACTTTCATCACTATAGACTACAAAATAGAGTCCATCTTCTTCATTTGAACACTTTTGAAACTTCAATGTCCATCGTTTTTTTTCCCACTGTGTGTCATTGTATTGGTATTTATTGTCCATCATGGCTATCATACGGGTATAATTTAGGTAGATAAGAAGTTTTTGTGTAGCTAGTTGTAGTGGCTCTATTTGTTTTTTAGGGTACGCAAATACTATTACAATTGATATAAGTGCAAATACCACCACAATTTCAAGAATGGTAAATGATTTTTTCTTCATTTATCAAACAATAAAAAAGCCACTTCAAAATTGAAGTGGCTTGATTGATTAAAGCTCTTCGGCTTTATCAACATCGTACAGGATATCATCCCATGGATGTCTATACATAGGCATTGATAATCGTTTCTCATCAAGGATATGTCCAATAAATCCTATTGATCGTCCAAGAATAAAGAATGCATTCAATGCACCTGCTTCTATAAACATCTCAATCTCATCATCATCATATCCAAGTGCTCTCCACATATCAACCATCAAAATACCAATTGTACCATCAACATTTAAAATAAGATTCTCTTTTTTAGATGTTGTTAGTTGCTCAACGGTTAATGCATAATCTAGTAGTGGAGTTGATGGAAAATTTGCTTTTGCAAACTCTTTTAATCCCTCCACCCTTTTATCTGGGTTTTTCAAAGACTTAATTCTATGCCCAATACCAGGAATTGGAACCCCTTGCTTTTTCATATACCCTAAAAACTCTGCTGGAGTTAATTCATTGTCACCTGCATATTTAAAGTATTTCGCTGCTCCATCAATAGCTCCACCAAATCGTGGACCAATTGTAAGTAGACCTGCAATAAGTGAACTAATTACATCTTTTCCAGCTCGTGCCGTTACTTTTGCATTGTGTGCTCCACTTACTGCTGGACCGTGATCTGCCACTGTTTTAAGAACGGTTTCAAGGAAGTCAACTGCCCATCTAGGATATCTTTTTTTGAACCAAAGAATTGACATAACATCCCCAATAGTAAATCCAGTATCTGGAGTTGCTACTGAGCTGATTGGATGCCCACAATAGTGTGCTTCTTCCCCTCTATCATCACTTATTGTACAAATAAACTGTTTTGGTTTTCTCACCTTTGGTACAACATTAAGCTCAGGCTCTTCAATCTCACCAATAGTCCCTTTTGCTTTAAGATCATTGTACACCTCAGCAATTTTGTTTGGAAGGTCATTAAATGAATTTGGTACATAAATACCTGCTTCTGCCATCGCTTTATTTTTAGCAGCAGCTGTTTCTGCATCTGCATTTGCACTTGCTCCTGCATGACCAAACTGAACTCCTGTTGAAAAGTGTTTTGCAATAGTACCAATACACCATGCGATCACTGGCTTTGTAATTTGACCAGATTTTACCGCTTCGATGATCTTATACTCTTCCGTTCCACCAACTTCACCTAAAAGTACCATATATTTTACATCTGGGTTGCTTTCCATTCGTAGCATATTATCAATAAACACTGAACCTACGAATCTATCTCCACCAATTGCAACACCCTCAGCAATACCGTCTGCATTGATAGAGATGATATTTGAAAGCTCATTAAATAATCCACCTGATCGTGTTACAAGTCCACATGAACCACATCTGTGCAACTTAGAGTTTACGATATTTTCAATTGTTCCACCAACATTTGCAATTTTAAATGCTCCTGGGCTAATTCCACCTACAGTTGCAGGTCCAATTACGATCACATCTTTATCTCTTGCCGCTTGATTCATCTTTCTTGCAAGTCTTTCAGGGATCCCTTCAGCTGTAACCATAATTGAGCTAAATCCACCCATTTCAAGTGCTTCCATTGTTACATCATATGCTGTTCTAAATGATGCAAAGTTTAAAAGAACATCTGCTTGCGGTTGTGCTGCTTTTGCTTCTTTAGTTGTTTTATAAGTTGGGATCATAATCTCTTCTGGTCCCCAGAAAAATTTATCAAATTTTCCAGATCCAGTTGGAGCTACAATTGCAGCAACTGATGGTTTTTCTCTTTTGATTGTATAATCATAATCAAGCATTCTTTGGATTGCGCTTTTATTGTTGTTCCAAAAAATCGCTTGTGTGTCTTTTGTGTATAATTGTGCCATTGTTTCTCCTTACTTCTCTAGTGCCATTCTAACGATATCAGTTACATGCGTTTCTGGTCCATATACTTCAATAGTAAGACCTAATCTATCTGCAGCTTCTTTAATATCTTTAAGACCTTTTTCATAATTTGGTCCACCTCTTCGTACAAATATCTTTGTGTTATGAGCTTTCATTTTGTCCGCATATTGTTCAAATGCTTGGATAATCCCTGTAAATGTTTTTGCAACATCTGTAAAGTTTGCGATTGCTCCCCCTATTATTAAGATCTTATCTCGACCTTTTGGATCTTTGTGTCTTGTCATAAGATCAATTACTGTTTCTGCATAAAACTTTGTCTCACCAGTAGTTGGTCCACCACTATACTCACCATAGTTTGCTAGATCACTTACACTTCCACCATTTGCTTCAGCAAAATCTGCAATAGTATCTGCATACACAACTGATGCTCCACCACCAGCTACCATTGTCCAGATTCTCCCCATTGGATTAAGAATAGTAAGTTTTAAAGAAGCTCCTGATTTAGCATCTGCATCTGCGATTGCTTTCTCTTCATCTGATTGATCTTCCATACCAAATGCTGTTGGGTATTCTATATCTCCCCAAGTTTCTCGCATCATAAATCCTGCAGTATCATCAAGCCTTGCTACAAGGTCAAGGATCGCCATATCATTGTTTTCTAACATAACGATTGGATTGATCTCTAAATATGCAAAGTTCATATCTCTATAAAATTTAAAAAACGCAATGGCAAATGAAGCAAATGCCTCTTTGTTTTTTGATGGGATATCTTTTGGAATATTTGAGTGGATTGCGTGTTCCATATCTGCATCGCTCATCGTAATAGGGATAGTTACTTCAATAACTTTCTCATCCCATCCCTCTTCAACTTCCATTCCACCTTCAGCAGACATATAAAGAACATCATCTTCCCCAACAGTTGTTGCTGAGATATAATACTCTTGATCTTGAGAGTGTGGAGTAAAAGGCTCAACGATAAAATGGCTCAATCTTCCATGTTGACCAGAAAGGAGTGTCACATCATGTGACATTTTTTGATCGATCCACTGTGCCGCTTTTTCTAAAGATACATCTCCAGGTTTTTGATCTTTAAAAAGTACTAGATCATTTTTCCCTCTTTTCCCAAATAACATATCTGGCTTTGCTACAAGAGGCTCTTGTTTGAGCCACTCAAACCCATGCTGGTTTGCCATCTCTAAAAGTTCTTTTCCACTTGTAACAAGTACAGATTTAAATCCATAATGAAATCCATCAAAATAGTTTGACCACTGTTTTGAAAACAGTGCTTTTCCATCATATTCTCGTATTGCTTTTTGTGCCATACTTTCCCCTTATTAGAATTTTAATTTTACAATGGTAACCCTAGATTGATAAAAGTTTGCAAAAAGTAACACTTATTTGTCTCAAAAAAGCACTGTTGTTTAGAAAAGTAACATTTATCTCTCTTTTGGATGGATATAGAATGTTTTAACTGGTTTACCGTGATAGCGTATCTCTATTTTCTCACCACTTTTTTCCCCAAAATATGAATAGAGAATTGTATCTGAAGAGGAATATATCCCATAAAACTTTAATCGTATTTGCATCTCATCATCATAAGTAAATACAGTGTGTATATCTCTTTGCTGAAGCTCTTTTGCTAACTCTTTAGCAATATGGTAGTTGTAAGCAAAATGTTTTTGTGGATTTTCTATAAAAAGATAGAGATACTTATTAAAAAGGACTATAGAAAAGTTAATAACTAAAACTGTTACTATAGTTCCACCCAAAATATAATATCCCTTTTGAAACTCTTTCAAACGAACTCTGAGTGAATGCATTAGCATTTTTACCATAATTGGTATCCCGATTACTACAAATGGAGCAAAATCTTCAATAGCAACCTTTTGCCTTAGTGAGAAAAGAAGTGAAAGAGCCAATGCGGTTACAGAGATGTACCAAAACATATCTTTATTGGTATGCTTGATCCCTACTCTATAGATTGTATACACAAAATATATAAAAACAAGTGGCGAGAAGATCGTACTATATACCCCAAAGGTATCTAAAAAATACCCTCGTGGCTTTCCACCAATCTCAAATCCGTAAAGCCCCATAGAGACCCCAAATAGTGCGAGAGAAACAAAAAGAAGAAGATTGTCTTTTTTAGACAATGCTTTTAAAAAAAGTGCTAAAAAAAGGATAGCAAAAGAGTTGTCTATAAATAAAAGCAAAAATAATAATGCATAACACTCTTTATCTCTTTTCTTGTAGATATAAAGATATAATAAAGTAAAAAATAGAACAATTATAGACTCATTTACTAGCAACGCAGCACTATTAACCCCTGGTAACATCATAAATATAGCCACTGAGATGAACTGGTCTGCTTTTCTCTTAAAATAATCATCTGTTAAAAGATAAAGCAAAATAGAACTACCCACATAAAAAAGTATAAATGGGATTCTTAAAGCAAAATCATTTTGCCCAAATAGTGTTGTTGAGAGATTTGTTATAGCATAGAGCAACGAACCTTTGTCGTAGAAATATGTAAGGGCCTCTTTGTAAGAGATACTTAAATTATCTACTAAAAATAATAAAAGTAAACTATGTATACAAAGCAAACCTATAAATAAATATTTACTTTTAAACATCTAAAAAGTTTTGAAGTATCTTATGTCCATGTTCACTCATCACAGATTCTGGATGAAACTGTACCCCGTATATATCCTTGTCTTTTATTTTTAAAGACATGATCTCATCATCATCAAGTGATTTTGAAGTAACAATGATATCTTTTGGTAAATTCTGTTTTTCTACAATAAGTGAGTGATATCTTGTTTGAGTAAAAGTTTGTGGCATATCATGAAATAGCTGATCCTCTTTTATCACTTTTATTTCAGATGTTTTTCCATGCATCATTTTAGGGGCTTTAACAACCTTTGCACCATACACTTGTGCGATACTTTGATGCCCTAAACATATTCCTAAAATAGGGATAGTACTCCCAAGTTTTTCGATCACTTCTAAACATACTCCAGCATCATCTGGAGTTGCTGGTCCTGGGGAGATGATAATTTTCTCAGGATTTAAAGCTTTTATCTGCTCTACATTTAATTCATCATTTCGAATCACTTTAAGATCAGCTCCTAGCTCTTTGCAGTATTGCACTATATTGTATGTAAAACTATCATAATTATCAATCATTAGTATCATTTTATATTTTTCCTTTATAGATCATAAAGCTGTACAATCCCTACAAGCTCTTGATCTTCGTTAACTACAAGTAGAGAGTTTATTTTCGATTGAGACATCATCTCATTTGCAGCTACAAGCTTTTCACTACTTTGGATAGTTTTTGGATTTTGAGTCATCATATCTTGAGCATATAAAGAGAAAAACTCCTCCTCTTTTGATTCCATAAATCTTCTTATATCACCATCAGTGATTATTCCTACTATTTTTTTATCTTCAAGAACAACCACTAATCCACACTTTCCATCAGTGATATGATGAATAACATCTTTTACCCCTGCGGTTTTTTTACAAATGGGTAAGTTTTCTTTTTTCATCACACTTTCAACTGTCGTTAAAAGTCTTCTACCTAAGCTTCCCCCTGGATGAAACATCGCAAAATTTTCATCTTTGAAGCCTCGTAGTTTCATCAATGCCACTGCAATAGCATCACCCATAACAAGTGTCGCCGTTGTTGAACTAGTTGGGGCTAGTTGCAAAGGGCATGCTTCATGCTCCACGGCTATATTGAGATGATAATTTGTATTTTGTGCCAAAGTTGAGTCTGGATTTCCACTCATAGAGATAATGGTATTTTGTTGGGATTTTAAAAATGGGATCAGTTTTAATACCTCATCAGTTTCCCCTGAGTTTGATATAAGAAGTATAATGTCTTCTTTTTCAATCATCCCTAGATCACCATGATATGCTTCCCCTGGATGAAGAAAAAAGCTAGGAGTTCCTGTACTTGCTAATGTTGCGGCTATTTTTTTTCCTATAATTCCCGATTTTCCCATCCCTGAGATGATAAACTTTCCACGGCTTTTATAGATAGCTTCTATACTTTTTGCAAAATCATCTGTAAGCAATCTTGATAGATTGGCTATCTCTTGTGATTCAATAGCAAACACCTCTTTTGCTATACTATTTATATCCATTATTCGTTATCCTTTTATTCTACTCAGCAAGTATATTTTAGAAATTATTATATCATAATATTTTTAAAGATTTGAAGGGGTATAGTAATTTGTAGCAAGGGCAAGACTCATAAGCATCAAAGCCATTATAAGTAGATGTTTGTGCCATTTTTTTTGCCAAAAAAGCAATATATACCCAACCAAAAGCATCCCTTGAAAAAATATCTCTAATTTACTTATTGCTATAAAAATAATACTTAGAATTTGTATCAATATAACAAATTGTTTATTTTCATAATATTTCAAACTATTTTTCCTCTTTTGAATTATATATAAAAAATGCTACTAGCCCACCTACTAATACAAGTGTTAAAAACACTACCATAATAATATCTAATATACCCATTACTGCCCCTCCTCTTTTTTCTTTAGTTGTCCACAAGCAGCACTAATATCTAAACCTTTTGATTCACGAATGGTACAAATTATCTTTTTTGATAGAAGATAGTTTTGAAATGCCTTCATATCTTCCTCTAAAGGTCTTTTATAGGTTGTCCCTTCAAAAGGATTAAAATAGATAAGATTGACTTTTGCTTCGATCCCATGAAGAAGTTTGACCAATTTTTTTGCTTGAGCTACACTATCATTTTTATCTTTTATCACTAGGTACTCAAATAATACTTTTTTTCTAGTATCGATAGGAAACTTTTTTACTGCCTCAATGATTGATTCAATATTGTAAGCTTTGTTCATAGGGATAAGCTCATCTCGTAAATCATCCTCAACTGCATGTAGTGATATTGCTAGCTGTACGCCTAAATTTTCATTGCCCAATTTTGAAATCTTGCTGCTAATTCCACTTGTTGAGATGGTTTGTCTTTTGGTACTTATAGCTAAGCCATCTAACTCTGAAATAATCTTTATAGCTTTGATGAGATTTTCATAGTTATCTAGTGGCTCTCCCATCCCCATATATACAATATTAACTGATTTATTTTGTGGAATTTCATTGAGCTTTTTAAGATATTGAACCTGTGCTACGATCTCACCAGCACTTAGATTTCGTATAAATCCACCCTTAGCTGTTAAACAAAAAGAGCACCCAACTTTACATCCAACCTGAGAAGAGATACAAAAGGTGTATTTTTCACTTTTTATCACTTGCCCCTCTTCATTGAGCTCTTTTTCTTTCATACGAAGAAGAACTGCCTCTACACTATTGTTATCATGGTATTCAAAAAGATACTTTTTTGTTCCATCGCTACTTATTTCAGTATTTTTCACTTTTATTGTATCAAGGGGGAACTTTTTTGATAAGGTTTCTTTGAGCTCTTTTGGTATATTTTTCATCTCATCATAAGTTGTTGCATAATTTTTATAAAGCCAATTATATATTTGTTTTGCACGAAATGATGGTTTTATTTTTTCTTGTAACTCTTCTAAAGTATAATCATATATCGTTTCTATTTTTTATCCTTTGGTTCCATGTGGAACATTTGGTATTATTATCTTTTTACTATGAAGGTGTTCTACAAGCAACTCCATCGCTTTATTATGATTTGATATAAAATCTTTATGTGCATTTTCATTTGTATAGTTAGTAACAATAAAAATACCTCTTACATCTATATTAAACTCTTTTGCAACTGAGACTACAGAGAAGAATTCCATATTTTCAATATGTATGTTATGCTCTTGATATTGTCTTGATATTAACCCATTTGTACTAATATAATTAGAGCTGTTGACGATACTATCTTTTTTGTATCTTGCATCTTCAGATTGTATTACATTATCGATAGGAGTATAGCTATCATTGCTTAAAAATGATAGCTCAATATTTGAAGCACTTGAACTTTCAACTATATCAAAGATATCATATTTTCCATAACTCCCTGCACTTCCTACAAATAGAAGATACTCTGGTTTATCAAATAAACACAATCGAGTTAGATGCATTGTACTTTCAACCATCCCTACTCCAATAGGAACAGCAAAAGGAAAGGTTTCATTTCTCCCAGCACTGATAATCATATTAAAGCCTCACAGGAATATTTTGAGTGTGAAGATATCTTTTCAGATCCATTATATCAATCTCTTTAAAATGAAAAATAGAAGCAGCTAATGCAGCTTCTGCTCCCCCAATTGTAAAGGCATCTTTTATATGTTCCATAGTACCAGCACCACCACTTGCAATCACTGGAATATCTATTTGAGAACTTATTTGTGAAGTTATATCCAATTCAAACCCAGTTTTTGCTCCATCTGTATCCATAGAGGTTAAAAGTATCTCTCCAGCACCTCGATTGTATACCTCTTTTGCCCACTGCACTGCATCAAGTCCAGTATCTTCTCGACCACCTTTTACAAAAACATGATACGACCCATCACTTACTTTTTTTACATCAATTGCTACAACAATACACTGAGAACCAAATCTATTTGCAGCTTCATTGATAAAATCAGGATTTTTTACCGCACTTGAATTAATGCTTACTTTATCACACCCTACATTTAAAAGTGCGTAGATATCATCAAGTTTTCGTATTCCACCCCCAACTGTTAAGGGGATAAAAACCTCTTGTGCAACCTGTTTTACTACATCAACAATAGTATCTCGACCCTCATGAGATGCTCCTATATCTAAAAAAGTGATCTCATCGGCACCTTCGTTGTTATATCTTTTTGCAACTTCTACAGGATCTCCTGCATCTCGCAATCCAACAAAATTGACCCCTTTGACAACTCTACCATTATCCACATCTAAACAGGGGATAATTCTTTTGGCAAAAAAAGATTGTGTACTCATAGTGCTCCTTTTGATTAAAAATGCATTATAGCAAAATTTAATAAAGAAAATAAAAATTACCTTTGTATAAGCTAATATCTGCTAAAATCTCTTTAAATATGAAAAAAACTTATAATAGATACCAAGCAAAGAAAATGTTTGGTCAAAATTTTTTAAAAGATACGAGTGTTTTAGATAAAATCATCCAATCGATGCCCCACAATCACAATCATATTGTAGAGATTGGGCCTGGATTAGGTGATTTGACAAGACGACTTGTCAAGTGCAAAGATGTGACAGCCTATGAGGTTGATAGAGATTTATACTCTATATTGCAAACCGAATTTTGCGATCAATTGGAAGCTGGGTCACTCAATATTATTTTGGGTGATGTTTTAACACACTGGCAAAACAATCGATCTTTATATGATGGTAGATATGACTTAATTGCAAACCTACCATACTATATAGCAACAAATATTATACTTCAATGTTTTAATGATAATAACTGTGAGCATATTATCGTTATGATACAAAAAGAGGTAGCTGATAAATTTACAGCACAATGTGGACAAAAAGAGTTTGGAGCATTGAGTGTAATAGCTACTTTAGCGTGTAGTGAATTAAGAACATTATGTATAGTTCCACCTCAAAGCTTTGATCCACCACCAAAAGTGGACTCAAGTGTGATCCTTTTAAAAAAGGATCTCTCAAAAAGTTTTGATACGAACTTTAATGATTTTTTAAAAAAAGCTTTTAGTGCCCCACGAAAACGGCTACTAAAAACTCTTTCACGCTTCTTTGATAAAGATATATTAGAAGAGATTTTTGAGCATTTAAGTATAGATTCGAACGCAAGACCCCATCAAGTTGAAGCATCTTTGTACAGCCATATTTATACAAAGGTAAACAATAATGGAAATAGTAGAAGAGAAGACACAACCACAACAAGCGGAACAAACAAATAACACAAATACAAACGAAACTGAATCAAAACCACAACCAAATAGCAAAGGGAAAACCCTCCCACAAAAAAGAAAACCACCCACAAGTGGAAATGGCTGGACAAATGATCTTAAAAAAGCGTTTGAAACCAATGAACGGATCCAAAAAGAGCGACTCAATCCACACAATAAGCTTAACTTAAAAGCAACAACATCTATAAAAGTAACCCCATTAGGTGGTTTAGGTGAGATTGGTGGAAATATGATGGTAATAGAAACTGATAAAAGTGCCATTATCATCGATGTAGGGATGAGTTTTCCAGATGACTCAATGCATGGAGTTGATATACTTATCCCAGACTTTACTTATATACGACAGATCAAAAGTAAAATAGCTGGAATTTGTATAACACACTCCCATGAAGATCATATTGGAGCTATGCCATACTTTTTCAAAGAGCTTCAAGTTCCTATTTATGGTACATCATTACCACTAGAATCTATTGGGGCAAAGTTTGATGAGCACAAAATGAAACAGCATAGAAGTTACTTTCGAGCTGTACAAAAAAGAAAACCTATCAAAATAGGGGAGTTTGAAGTGGAGTGGATGCATATAACTCACTCAATTATCGATAGCTCTGCCCTTGCTATTACAACTGATGCTGGTACAATTATCCATACAGGGGATTTTAAAATAGATCATACTCCAGTAGATGGATATCCTACAGACCTTCATAGATTGGCATATTATGGAGAAAAGGGAGTTATGGCACTATTAAGTGATAGTACTAACTCTCACTCTCCTGGTTTTTCAAAATCTGAAAAAACAGTTGGTCCAACTTTTGAGATGCTTTTTTCAAAAGCAAAAGGGCGTGTGATTATGTCAACATTTTCATCAAATCTTCATCGTGTATCTCAAGCGATACAGTGTGGACTTGATCATGGAAGAAAGATCTGTGTTATTGGTAGAAGTATGGAGAAGAACCTTGAAATAGCCATGAGTTTGGGATATTTAAAGTTTCCAAAAGATAAATTTATTGATCCACATGAAGTAAATAAATATCTAGATAAAGAGGTCTTGATCGTCACCACTGGATCACAAGGGGAGCCTATGAGTGCTTTATTTAGAATGTCAATACATGAACATCGACATGTTAAAATAAAGCCTTCAGATATGGTAATACTCTCTGCAAAAGCGATCCCTGGCAATGAAGCAAGTGTTTCTGGAATAATTAACCAACTTCAAAAAGCAGGGGCTCATGTAGCATATCAAAACTATGACAATATCCATACATCAGGACACGGTGGACAAGAGGAGCAAAAACTTATATTACGACTTCTTAAGCCTAAATTCTTCTTACCAATCCATGGGGAATATAATCATGTTGTAAGACATATCCAAACAGGAATTGATTGTGGTGTACTAGAGAGAAATACCTATATTTTAAGTGATGGAGAGCAAGTAGAGATCGCCCCTAAGTATATGAAAAAAGTAAAAACTGTAAAAACTGGGAAAACATATATAGACAACCAAAACAACAAAAAAATTGGGGATGATATAGTTATTGATAGACAAACAATGGCAAATGAGGGAGTTGTGATGATTGTAGCTCAAATTGCTGAAAGTGATAGATCTATCGTAGGACCAGCTCGTGTGAGCTCATTTGGTATGGTAGAAGCGAAGTTTGAGAAAAACTTTGCAAGAGAGATTGAAGATCTATTGAAGCACTTCCTTGATCACATTAAACCAGGAATTTTACAAAATACGCGTGCAGTAGAAGAGGAACTTAGAAAAGTGGTAAGAAAACACTGTATAAGAAAATACAAAAAGTATCCAATGATTGTTCCAACAATTTTTGTACAATAGTGTTCCATGTGGAACCAAATAAAAGAGAATAAATATGGCATATAATAAAGTAGATGAACCAGTACGACTAAATAAATTTATCTCACACAATAGTAAATATAGCAGAAGAGAAGCAGATGAGCTTATCAAAAATAGTGAAGTAAGTGTTAATGGGAAAATCACCACTGACCTCTCTACTAAAGTAACTCAAGAGGATGAAGTAAAAATCAATAATAAAACGATAAAAGCTGATGCTTCAAAACCTTCTACTGTAATTGTTTACAATAAACTTAAAGGGGAGATTGTATCAAAAGTAGACCCTCAAGGAAGACGAGTAATATATGATACTATCCCAAAAAAATACTCCCATTTTGTTCCCATAGGGAGATTAGATTTTGCAAGTGAAGGGATGCTTTTACTTACTGATGATCCAAAAATAGCAACAGCTCTTATGACTTCAAAGCTTGAAAGGGTTTATAAATTAAAAATAGGAGGAGAGATCACTCCTGCTATGCTCAGTGCCATGCAAAATGGACTAGAGATCGAAGAGAGTACTGAGGGGGCTTATAAAAATAGCAAAATCGATTCTATGGAGTTTGCCCCTTTTTTATGGTTTGATATCCAAACCAACACTCCAAAGTTTTCAAAACTAAAAGTGGCTATAACGGAAGGAAAAAATAGAGAGCTTCGTAGATTTTTTGCACATTTTGGAGCTAAAGTGATGGATCTAAAACGGGTAAGTTTTGGAGGAATCAATCTGAATAGTCTTCCATCAGGAAAAGTACGATACTTAGAAAGAGATGAGTATCAAAATTTGCGATACTTTTTAAAAGAACAAAATAAAGATGGACATAAATCTCGCTAATCTATTACGCCCACAAACACTTGAAGAGTTTGTGGGGCAAAAACATTTTATAGGAAAAGAGAAAACACTTTATAAACTCATAAAACAAAAACAAATGCCCCACCTATTTTTTTATGGAAAACCAGGACTTGGAAAAACCTCTTTAGCAAAAATTATTGCAAAACTAGTAGAGCTAGATTTTTATTCACTTAATGCTACAAGTTTGAAAATAGATGAGTTACGAACTATTTTTAAAAAATATGATGGGGGATTATACAAGCCTTTAATATTTATAGATGAGGTACATAGACTTACAAAAACACAACAAGAGGTGCTTCTTCCAATAATGGAAAACTATGATGCAATCATCATAGGAGCTAGTACCGAAAACCCATACTTTACTCTAACAAATGGGATACGATCTCGTAGTTTTCTTTTTGAATTTAAACCATTGAGTACCGATGAGTTGCAAATTCTTCTTACAAAAGCGATAGGGCAATTAGATATAACTATTGAAAATAGTGCCAAAGAGTATCTTATCAGATCTAGTAATGGGGATGCAAGAGCGATGCTCAATCTTCTTGATTTTTGTACAAAAGCAACAAATACAATTACAATAGATATATTAAAAGAGTTACGACCACATCCATTAGTTGATGGGGTAAGCTCAAGTGATTCACACTATGATCTAGCATCTGCTATGATAAAATCTATTAGAGGGAGTGATATAGATGCCTCTTTGTATTATCTTGCACGACTTATTGAAGCAGGGGAGAGTGTTGAGTTTATCTGTAGAAGATTAGTGATACACTCTAGTGAAGATATTGGCAATGCAAATCCACACGCCCTTAATCTAGCCAATAGTACCATGCAAAGTGCTTTAAGAATTGGTTTTCCTGAAGCTCGAATTTTATTGGGACAATGTGTGATCTACTTGGCCTCAAGCCCAAAATCAAATAGCTCATATATGGCGATAAATAAAGCACTCAACTATGTGCAAAATGAAAAAGAACTTCCAGTGCCTAAACATATCAAAGATAGTGCTATAGGATATAAATACCCTCATGACTATGGTGGGTTTATAGAGCAAACCTATATGGATAAAAATATCACATTTTATGAAACAAAAAGGATAGGTTTTGAAAAAACACTTCAAGAGTGGAGTGATAAAATAAAAAGAAAAAATATGGTATAATCTTAAGGCTAACTCTTAATTAAATTGAAGGTTTTTTATGACACAACATCTTATAACTACAGCTGATTTTACCAATGAAGAGATTCTAAAACTTTATGAAGATACCAAGCTTTTTTTAGATCTACAATCAAACAATCTTTTACAAGGCAAACTTATCGTTACCCTTTTTTTTGAGAACTCAACACGAACAAGAAGTAGTTTTGAAATAGCGGCAAAAAGACTCGGTGCAGAAGTTGTAAACCTTGAAGTTCACACAAGCTCCACTAAAAAAGGGGAGACTGTCTATGATACTGTAGCAAACCTAAGTGCAATGAAACCTGATGCTATTATCATTCGACATAGTGAAAATGGTTTGCCTGAGAGTTTACGAGAGTTTGTAAGCTGCCCAATCCTTAATGCAGGGGATGGGAAAAATGCTCACCCAACGCAAGCACTTTTGGATCTATTTACTATTATGGAGCATTTTAATTATAATGTAGAGGGGAAAAATATTGCAATAGTAGGAGATATTTTAAACTCAAGAGTTGCATCATCCAATCTTGAACTTCTTCCTCGATTTGGACTTAATCCCATTTTAGTAGCTCCAAAAGAGTTTCATGTAAACTCATCATTTAAAACAGTAAAAAATATCAAAAGAGTTATTGATCAACTAGATATTATAATGAGTTTACGGGTACAACATGAAAGACACGCATTTACCTACTCCAAAGAGGAAGTTGAAGAGAAAAAAAACAAATATGCTAAAAAATATTGTATTACAAAAAAATTGATGAAAGAGAAAGATATATTGCTCTTACATCCAGGCCCAGTGAATAGAAATGTTGATATTAGTGATGAGATGCTAGAAGATCCAAGATGTAAAGTTTTAGAACAAGTAAAAAATGGGGTTGCTGTAAGAATGGCTTGCCTCAAAAAACTTATCCTCAACCAATAATCAATCGTGACCCTTCAAGATCAACTCAACCAACTAGGGGAGAAAAGAATACCTTTTTTATTTATCATAAACTATGATATGAGTCAATACGATATTATCCCCCTAGATTCAATGCCACAAGATATTGAATATGAGATAAAACCACAAATGAAAAAAGAATACAGCTCTTTTATCTTCAATAAAAAACCGATCACTTTCAATGAGTATTTTGAAAAATTTCAAACTATACAAAAAAACATCTCTTTAGGCAATACCTACCTTATCAATCTAACTGCTCCTACAAAAATAGAAAATGATCTCAACCTGTATGAGATCTATAAAAGTGCTAGAGCCACTTATAAGCTTTATTACAAAGATCAATTTGTATGTTTTTCCCCTGAGCGATTTTGTACAATAAAAAATGATTTTATCTATACATATCCTATGAAAGGGACAATTGATGCCAATATCCCTGATGCTAAAAATCTTATTCTAAATGATCCAAAAGAGTTAGCAGAGCATACGATGGTAGTGGATCTGCTTAGAAATGATTTAAGTCAAATAGCTTCTAAAGTAAAGGTTAGAAAATTTCGCTACATAGAGAAGATCCATAGCGGAGAAAATGAACTTTTACAGGTAAGTTCAAAGATTGAGGGATCTTTAGAAAAAAATTGGCAAAATAGATTAGGGGAGATATTGTGTTCAATGCTTCCAGCAGGGAGTATCACAGGAGCACCAAAAAGGAAAACTATAGAGATTTTAAAAGAGGTAGAGAAATATGATAGAGGTTTTTATACTGGAGTATTTGGTGTATTTGATGGAGAAAGTTTAGATAGTGCGGTAATGATACGATTTCTTG